>DASWRS010000030.1:0-1680 GCA_036403075.1 Kofleriaceae bacterium | reverse complement strand
GGCCACGCCAGACCCGGCGTGCGATGTCGCGCACGTGATCGGTCGCGCGCTCGCCAAGGACGTCCCCGTCGCACTCGCCAACTCGTTCGCCTTCGGCGGCGCCAACTCGTGCCTGGTGCTGCGGAGGTGCGCGTGACGGCCCGCGATCCTGGGGGCGGCCGCGATCTCGCGCGGGCCCGGCGAAGCGCTCGGTGGCGCGTTTGCGCCCTGTGGCGCGCGCTCGTGTCGCGTGCTGGGGAGGTGCGCGTGACGGCCGCGATCCTGGGGGCGGCGGCGATCTCGCGGTACGGCGCGAGCTGGCGCGGGCTCGGCGAGGCGCTCGCGGACGGCGCGGTGCTGCCGGGCGTGCCGGCGGAGCTGCCACTCGGTGATGCGCGGGTGCGGGCCAAGGTCCAGAAGATGATGTCGCGCGGTGCGTACCTGGCAGCGAGCTGCCTCGGCGCGCTGGTGCGCGATACCGCGCTCGCCGCGCGCGGGGACTGCGGTTATTTCCTCGGGGTCGGTGCGTCCGGCGGCTCGCTCGACGACGTGACCGCGCTGCTCGCCGAGAGCATCGCCGGCGGCGCATTCTCGCTGGCGCAGTTCGGCGAGCGCGGCCTGGGCGCATGTAACCCGCTGCTCGCGTTCCAGCTGATGAACAACTTCACGCTGTGCCACGGCGCGATCCTCGAGGGCATCGGCGGCCCGAACGCCGCCCTGTTCTCGCGCGGCGCCGGGACCACCGCCGCGCTGATCGAGGCGGTGCACGCGATCGGCGATGGTGACTGCGCGCAGGCGATCGCCGGCGGCGCAGACTCGGCACTCCACCCGGTGACGCTCGCCGAGCTCGCGCGCGAGCCGCGGGGTGAGCCCGCGCTGGCACCTTCGGAGGGCGCCGCGCTCGTCCTGCTCGGCGCCGTGCCGGGTGATGCGAACCGAACCGGGGCCGCCGTGGTTCGCGATCCGTCTCAGCGCCCAGCCGCCGGGGTCGCGGCGCATGATGGCGCAGCGCAGGATGGTCTCGCGCTCGCACCGAGCGCGTTGCTCGCCGTGGTCGAAGGCTGTGCGATCGCGAGCGGCCAGGCGCGCCCGCTCGCCGATGCGATCGAGGAGGCGGCGACCCGCGCGGGCTTCACCGATGGCGACGTGGTCGTGATCGCGCCGTGGTGCCCGCTCGTGGCCGCCGAGCTGCGCGGCTGGGCGCGCGCGAACGCGCCCGACGCGCTCGTGATCGACACGTCGGGGCTCGGCGAGGTGCTGGCGGCGAGCCCGGCGCTGGCGTGGCTCGCGGCGCTCGATCTGCTGGTCGCCGGACGCGGCCGCCGCGCGCTCGTGCTCAACGCCGGCATCGACGGAGACATCGGCGCCGTCGTGCTCGCGCGAGAGGGCCCGGGGGCGTGACATGACCGCGGTGATCACCGGGGTCGGCGTGGTGTCGGCGTTCGATCGCCGGGACGCCGGACCGCGCTGGGGCGCGCTGGTGCTCGACCCCGGGACCGACGGAGGCGTCGGCGCCGTGGTGCTCGCGCGAGAGGCCACGGAGGTTGCGACGTGACCGCCGTGATCACCGGGGTCGGTGTGGTGTCGGCGTTCGGGGTCGGGACGCCGGCGTTCCATGGCGCGCTCGCCGAAGGCAAGAGCGGCGTCGGGCCGATCCGGTCGTTCGACGCGTCGGCGTTCCCGGTGCGCGTGGCCGGCGAG
>DASWRS010000029.1:0-5104 GCA_036403075.1 Kofleriaceae bacterium | reverse complement strand
GACATGACCCAGCATACCTCCGCCGGCGCGCGGCGCGGAGGTGGATTGGATCCAACCAGCACAGCATCATGCGCGCGGCGAGCAGCAAGGCTCATACCGCGAATCAACACCGCGAGATCACACGTCGATGCTGTCCGGGTTCTGGCCGGATTCCGGACAAGTGTCCGAGAGCCGGACGAAACCCGGACATCGCCACCAACAGCGGCTCGAGCTGCTTCGTCGGCGGCCTCTACCGCGGCGGCGACAAGATCAGCGGCGACAAGAACACCCTGTTCCGCTGCACCGGCACCGGCGCCCCGCGGTCGTTCGCTACTGCGCCAATGGCTGCGCGGTGGGCCCCGGCAACGACGACGCCTGCCGCTGAGCCCCCGGGCGCGCGGCAGGCGGCGTTGCCCCTGACCTCGTCAGAGTGCCCGCCGCTCCATGGTCTACTCGATCACCGAGCTCGCCAGGTCGGAGACGGCCGGTGACGCTCCGCTCGCTCGCCTGAGCTCGACATCGATGAACGTACCGTGCTGCTCGTGCAGGAGGAAACCGTCGCAGTGTGCGAGCGCGGCACCCCAAGATCGGTGGTCGGCGTCCGGCAGGCACGCCACCACGACGGGTTCGATCGAACCACCGTGCGAGACGACGAGTGCTCTGCCTCCCGGTCGCAGGTCGGCAACCAGGCGCTTCCACGACGCCGCGTCGGCGACCGCAGCCTCCGCGAGCTTGCCACCGGAGCGAATCAGCTCCGCGAGGCGCACGTAGGGCTGATCCCATGACCACTGGGCGTGGCGATCGAGCTCGCCTGCGATGTACCCGCACTGCGGCTCCAGCACAGCGTCGACGGCAAATCCCATCGCCAGCGCGGTTTCCATCGTCCGGGGCACCGCGGTGACGGCAACGAAGTCGAAGGCACCGAGCGCCGCGCCAACCCGTCGCGCAAGCGCCACTCCTTCGGAGGACAGATGCGATCCGCGGCCCCGGGCATCGGCTTTCTTGGTCATCGCATGCCGAAACACCGCGAGTTGTCGGGCGCCAGGGGCTCGGGGCATCATGGTCACCATCATGCCGTCCTGCGGTCGGGTCGTGGGCGGATCACGACATCGACGCCGTGCCCCGCCGGGTGAACCCAGCTCCGGGTCACAGAGCGATCATTTTGCGACGAGATGGCGGCGTGGGGCATGCCGTGGTCGCTTGCGACGAGAGGCGAGCAGCGCGGAGTTGCCGCGCGTGGTGAGCGCGGCCGTGGGAGGCGTGCCGGTGGACGGTGATGCGAGGCCGCCGGTCACGGCTGGCGCCGGGCGCTACCGCAGGCCGGCGCGGGACAGCAGGCGGTGGAGGTGAACGCGGTCGATGCCGGCGGCGCGAGCGGCGGCGCTGACGTTGTTGCCGTGGAGCACGAGCAGCTGCTCGAGGTAGCGGCGCTCGACATGGCGCACCCAGCGCTCGCGGACGTCGCGCAGCGGCAGGGTGATGTCGATCTCCGGTTCGCCGGTGGTGAGGGGAGCGGTGGGGGCGGCCGGGTCCTGGCGCACGAGGCAGGACTCGACGTAGTTGCGTAGCTCGCGGACGTTGCCCGGCCAGCCGTGGCGGAGCAGCTCGGGCAGGAGCTCGCCGCCGCGCAGCGCGGTCGCCATGGCCGAGTCGCCGGCGTGGAGGTCGTCGAGGACCGCAGCGACGAGGAGCGGCAGGTCGGGGGCGCGGTCGCGCAGCGGCGGCAGGGTGACGACCAGGACGGCGAGCCGGAAGTAGAGGTCGGAGCGGAACCGGCGGGCGTTGACCTCCTGGCGCAGGTTGCGGTTGGTCGCCGCGATGATGCGGACATCGGTGGCGATACGCTGGGCGCCACCGATCCGCTGGATCTCGCGGCGCTCGATCGCGCGCAGCAGCTTGGGCTGGAGATCGAGGGCGAGCTCGCCGATCTCGTCGAGCAGGATCGTGCCACCGTCGGCCGCCTCGAACGCGCCGATGCGCTGGGCGGTGGCGCCGGTGAACGCGCCGGCCTCGAAGCCGAACAGCTCGGCCTCGAGCAGGTTGGCGGGGATCGCGCCGCAGTCGACGACGATGAACGGGCCGTCGCGCCGCGCGCTCTCGAGGTGGATCGACTCGGCGGCGAGGTCCTTGCCGGTGCCGCTCTCGCCGAGGAGCAGCACCGTGCTGGCGCTCGCCGCGGCGGCCTCGAGCACGACGAACGCGGCGCGCATCGCGGCCGAGCGGCCGAGCAGCCGGCCGAACCGCTCGCGCGACGATAACAGGAGCTCGACCTGACGGGTGCCGATGTTGAACCGGAGCTGGGTCCGGCCGAGCGAGAGCAGCGCGCCGTCGCGCAGCGGGGCCTCGATCACCGGGACGCGATCGACGAGGGTGCCGTTGCGGCTGCCGAGATCGCGGACCACCGCCGCGCCTTCGCGGATCCGGATCTCGCAGTGGAACTTCGACATCGCGCCGTCGTCGACGACGAGGTCGGCCTTGGGGTCGGCGCCGATCACGATGCGCTCGGCGGCGAACAGAAAGGGTGCGGCGTCGCGGCCGTCGTCGAGGCGCGTCAGCCGGCACTCGCGGACGACGGCGCGGACCTGCTGCGACGAGGTCAGGGCTTCGGTGGTGCGCGGGTCGTCGGCCATGGCATCAGTCGAGGGTCTCGCCGGCGGCAGCGCGGCGAGGGCGTGCGGGCGCCAGCGGAACCAGGCGCACGTTGATCCGGCCGGCGCGCTCGGCGCGCAGCCGCGACGGCCGGTAGCCCGCGCGGCTGACGACGATCGAGGCCGGCAGCTCGAGCGCGAGGGTCGCCGGCGTGACGCCGACGCGCTTGCCGCCGATGACGACGCTGGCGCCTGCCGGCGTGCTGCGGACCTCGACCGCCACCGCGGCCGGCTTCTGCGGGGCTGCCGAGGACACGGCGGTTGGGGTCTGCGCGGCCATCGACGCGGGTCGCGGGCCGGCGGGCAGTGCGATGCGGGCGGGATTTGCGCTGTCCGCTGCGGGCACGGCCATGGCGGCGGGCGTGTCGCCGGGCGGAGATGCCGGGGGTGGGGGTAGCGCGGCGATGGCAGGCGCTGCGATCTCCCATGGCGGTGGTGCGGGACGCGAGGTGTCTACCGGCGGCGCCGCCGCGGCTCCCGTCGTGTCGCTCGGTGGAGACGGGGCGGGTGCGGGCTGCGCGGCCATCGACGCGGGTCGCGGGCCGGCAGGCGGTGCGATGCCGGCGGGCTTCGCGCTGTCCGCTGCGGGCACGGCCATGGCGCCGGGCGTCCCGGCGCTCTCGACGGCCGAAGGCCGCGGCCACATCGCCCCGGCGAGACCGCTGGCGACGACGAATACCGCGACGGCAGCGACGACGCCCACGCGCGAGCGGCGGCCGCGGGTCGCGCTGCGTACCGCGTGGGGCGCGTCGGCTCCGGGGGTGCCGGCGGTTGGGTCGGGAGGCGCGTGGTTCGAGAGCTCCGCCGGGTCGCGTCCGGCGCTGCGCGCGCTCGGTGGTTGGTCGGCCCCGGCCAGATCCGCACCGCGTCCGGCCTGCGGATGCAGCTCCTCGGTGACGCGCGGCTCGCCCGGCCCGTCGCGCAGCGCATCGGCGATCGCGCGCATCGAGGGCGGCCGGCGCGCCGGGTCGCGGTCGAGGCAGCAGGCGATCAGCGCCTCGAGCGCCGGGGACACCGCGGCGAGCGTGCCGAGCCGCGGCGGGGTCTCGAACAGCTGGGGGCTGCGACCGTCGGCGAAGCCGTCGAAGGGCAGGCGGCCAGCGAGCGCCTCGTAGAGCACCACGCCGAGCGCCCAGATGTCGACGCAGGGTGCGATGAGCCCGCCGGTGAGCTGCTCGGGCGCCATGTACGCGACCGTGCCGGCGCGCGAGCCGGTGACGGCGGCACGGGCGAGCTCGCGAGCGATGCCGAAGTCGATGATCCGGGGCTGATCGGCGACGAGCACGATGTTGCCGGGCTTGAGATCGCGGTGGACGATGCCGCGGTCGTGGGCGGCGGCGGCGCCATCGGCGATCGCGGCGCCGAGCCGGCGGACCTCGGGCTCGTCGAGCCGGCCGAGGCGGGCGAGCCGGGCTGCGAGGCTCTCGCCGTCGAGCCGCTCCATCACGAGGTAGAACGCGTCGCCGTCGCCGTCGCTGCCGAAGTCGAGGACGCGGACGACGTTGGCGTGATCGATCGCACGGGTGCGGGTGGCCTCGGCAACGAACGCGGCGGCAGCGGCCGGGTCGGCGGCGAGGTGCGAGCGCAGGAGCTTGATCGCGACGCGATCGCCGAGGAAGCGGTGCTCGGCGGCGTGGACGTCGCTCATGCCGCCGCGGCCGAGGAGCTCCCCGAGGACGTAGTTTCCGATCGTGCGGCCGGCAGCCATCGTGGTCTCGCGCGGCGCGTTGCGACGGCACCGCGCGCGCTATATCGTCGCACGAGATGACGGCGCACGTGGCGTGGATCGTCCTCGCGGCCCAGCTCGCGGCCGCGGTCGGCCACGCGGCGCCCGCGGCGCCCGCGCCGCCCGCGCTCGCGCCTGCGCCGCCGGATCCCGCCGAGGCCCGCGCGCTCGATCACCTCGACCGCGGCGTGGCCGCGTACCGCGCCGGCGACTACGAGCGCGCCCGCGCCGAGCTCGTCGCGGCCAGCGCGCTGGCGCCCGACAAGCCCAACCCGTACCGCTGGCTCGCGCTGAGCGAGGTGGCGCTCGGCGATTGCGCGAGCGCGCTGATCCACGTCGAGAGCTTCCTGTCGCGGGTCGCGCCGGCGGATCCGCGCGTCGCCGAGGTCGTGGCGCTGCGCGAGCGCTGCGTCGACACCGCCGTGGTGCGGGTGAGCTCGACGCCGAGCGGCGCCTCGCTGCGGCTCGACGGCGGGCCGCCGGCTGCGACCACGCCGGCGCGGCTCGCGATGCGCACCGGGCACCACCGGATCGTCGTCGAGAAGCCCGGGTTCCAGAGCGAGAGCCACGACCTCGACGTGCCTGCGACCGGCGAGCTGTTCCAGAGCTACACGCTGCGCGAGCCGCGGCCGCCGCCGCCGCTGGTCCGGCGCTGGTGGTTCTGGACGGCGGTCGGCGCGGTGGCGATCACCGCCGCGGGGGTCGGCTACGGCTTGAGCCGCGGTCCGGACGCGCGGCTGCCGCCGGTGAC
>DASWRS010000028.1:0-2763 GCA_036403075.1 Kofleriaceae bacterium | reverse complement strand
CTGGCGAGCGTGTTTGCGCCCGGCCTCGCCGAGGTCCTGGCCCGGCGCCCGCCTCCCGATCAGGCCGCGGCGATCCGGCGGCGGCTCGCCCGGCTCGCGCGCGTCCGGACGCTCGCTCGAGATCGCATCGCGCACCACGTCACCGCGATCCGCGACCTCGAGGCCGAGGTCGTCGGCCGCGCGCGCATCGTGATGTGCACGCTGACCCAGGCCTACCTGTCGCCGCTGATGAAGCCGCAGCGCTTCGACGTGCTGGTCGCCGAGGAGGCCGGCATGGCGACGCTGCCGTCGCTGTTCTGCGCGGCGTGCCTGTGCCGCGACAAGGCGATCATGGTCGGCGATCCGCGCCAGCTGCCGCCGATCGTCCACGCGCGCGACGACCTGGTGCAGCGCGCGATCGGCCGCAGCGTGTTCGAGGTGACGATCCCGGATCCGACGCGCTCCGACGTGGTCGCGATGCTCGATGTCCAGTACCGGATGCACCCGGTGATCGGCACGCTGGTGGGGCGGCTGTTCTACGACGGCCGGCTGCGCCACGGCGCCGACCCCGCGCGCACGACGCGATCGCGGCGCGGGCGCCGTATCGCGGCATGCCGCTGGTCGTCGTCGATACCGCCGCGCGCACCACGTGCCAGCGCCCGACCCGGGGCAGCTCGCGCGTCAACCCGGGCTCGGCCGAGATCACCGCCGGCCTCGCGCACGAGGCCGTGACCGACGGCGCGGCGTCCGTCGCCGTGATCACGCCGTACGCGGCGCAGGCGCGCGACCTCCGGCGGCTGCTCGCCGCGCGCCGGATCGCCGACGCGGTCGAGTGCAGCACGATCCATCGCTTCCAGGGCCACGAGTGCGACGTCGTGATCATCGATCTGGTCGACGCCGCGCCGATGCGCCCCGGCCTGCTCCTCGCCGGCACCGGGCCCCAGGCCGACGCCTGGAACCTGATCAACGTCAGCATCTCCCGCGCGCGCGGCAAGCTCGTCATCGTCGCCGACCTCGGCTACTTCGAGGACCACGCGCCCGGCGGCGTCGTCACCGCCGTGCTTCGCGAGGCGATCCGCGCAGGCGCCCGGGTCGACCCGGCCTGACCGCCGTCAGCGCCGGAGCAGGATGCGGCGAACCAGCGGGATCGGCAGCGCGCCGGCGGCGATGAACGCGTCGTGGAACTGCTTGAGCGTCGCGCCCTTGGCGCGCATGTACTCGGCGGCGAGCTCCTGGATCTCGAGCTTGCCGAGCGTGTAGTAGAGGTACGTCGGGTTGAACGTGCCGCGGCGGGCCTCGACGTAACCCGCCGACGGGGTCTGGAAGCATTGCTCGGCGAACAGCCGGGCGCCGTCGGCGACGGACATCCCCCGCGTGTGGAGCTTGATGCCGACGACGTAGCGGCAGTCGCGGAGCAGCGCCTCGGACAGCTGCGCGAGCCGGACCTTCGGATCGCCGCCGCCGAAGCCCTGGTCGACCATCATCTGCTCTGCGTAGTGCGCCCAGCCCTCGGCGTTGCTGCCGGCGCCGAGCAGCTTGCGGGTCTTGGTCGGATACCGCGGGCTGTAGAGGAACTGCACGTAGTGCCCGGGGAACGCCTCGTGGACGTTGATCAGGCCGACGATCGCCGGGTTGAACAGCCGGAGGTGCTCCTCCTTGTGCTTGGCGTCCCACTCGGGCTCGACCGGCTCGACGTAGTAGAACGCCTCGGTCGCGCGGGTCTCGTACGGGCCGGGCGTGTCCATCGATGCGAACCCGGTGCCGCGCGCGTACGGCGGCGTCTCCTCGACGCGCGGCCGGACCTCCGACGGGATCGTCACCAGGTCCTTGTCGATCACGAACTGGCGCGCGGCCTCGACGCTGCGGCGCACCGCCGGGATCAGGTCCTCGGCGGTCGGGTGATCGTTGCCCAGGACCGTCATGACCTCGGCCGCGGACTTCGTCGCGTCGATCTGCCTGGCGGTCGCCACGAACGCGTCGTGGTCCTTCTGGAGGTTGGCCTCGCCCTTGGCGAGCAGCTCGGCGAGCGGCAACGTCACCATCTCGTCGTCGGCGAGCTTCTCGAGGAAGCGCGCCTCGCCGAGCGCGTAGCTGCCGGTCGAGCGCGGCAGGAGGTCCTTCTCCAGCCACTCGACGAAGCCGCGGCTGGCCGTGATCGCCGCGGTGTTGGCCGCCTCGAAGTCGGCGAGCAGCGCCGCATCGCCGCCGGCCGCGTCGCGCGCCCAGGTGGCGACCGGGCCGGCGAGAAACCCGCTGGTGCCGCGCGCCATGAGCAGCGCGACGTCGGTGAACTCCTTCGGCGGGCCGTCGACGTTGGCGCGCGCGGCCGCGAAGATCGCCGGCACGCCGCGCAGCCGGGCGACCATCGCGCGCAGCCGGTCCTTCTTGGGCGCGAAGTCGCGCTTCATCAGTGCATCGATCGCGCCGCCCGGCAGCCCGGCGTAGGTCATCGGGTTCTTCACCCACAGCCGGAGGGTCTCGAGCGATAGCAGCCCGCTGCGGATCTCCGACCCGATCGCCTCGGCGTCGATCGCGTTGTCGAAGCCGAGCGCCTTGCGATCGAGCCGCGCCAGCCGGTCGCCGAAGCCGTGGAGCTCGACGATCCGCTGCTCGATCCGGGCGCGCGAGCGATCCTCGATCTCGGCGTCGTGGGCGTGGAAGCCGTTGGCGACCGCCTGGGTCGGCGAGAACCGGGCATCGGCCTCGAAGTAGTCGTCGACGAACCGGGCGAACGCCGCGTCGGCGCCGTCGGGGCTGCCGCCGGCCGCGGACCTGGCCCCCGGC
>DASWRS010000027.1:0-29057 GCA_036403075.1 Kofleriaceae bacterium | reverse complement strand
GGCGCAGCTCGGCGACGACGGCATGTTCGCCACCCTGGTCTACTGCATCTACGACCTCGAGAACCGCAGCCTGGTGTTCACCAACGCCGGCCACTGCGTGCCGCTCCTGCGCCGCGGCGACCGGGTGTTCCCGCTCCAGGCCGAGCGCGCCCACACCCCGCCGCTCGGCGTCACGGCCGAGCTCGAGGCCGGCGAGGCCCGGGTCCAGCTCCACTCCGGGGACATGCTGATCATGGTCTCGGACGGCATCCTCGAGGCCCGCGACGCGCGCGGCAACGACTACGGGCTGTCGCGGCTGTCGCGCCGGATCCGCACCGCGCGCGGCAAGGTCGACGACGTGGTCAAGGCGATCCTGGCGGACATCGACAGCCATTGCGGCGACCAGGGCCAGCAGGGCGACGACATGACGCTGGTCGCGATGTCGATCGACGAGCGCCGCGCCAAGCGAAAGACCACGACATTACCGGGGGTTATCCCCGGCGAGGGCGGCCCGACCCGGCTGACCACCGAGGGCGGCACCGAGGCGCCGGACCACACGATCGACAGCGACGACGACGAGTAGCCGCGAAGCCCTTGCCAGGCCTGCGTCCGACATGCCATAAGTCCCACCCCCGGAGAGATGCCATGGCCAAGAAGGGTAAATCAGGACGCGAGCTGATCCGGCTCGTGTCGACCGCCGATACCGGCTTCTTCTACACCACGTCGAAGAACCGAAAGCGCACACCGGACAAGCTCGTGCTGAAGAAGTACGACCCGGTCGTTCGCAAGCACGTCGAGTTCAAGGAATCGAAGATCTAGCCCGCGGGCGGGTCTTCAGAGGTCGCCATGTCGCGCGAATGTCAGGTCACCGGGAAGAAGCCGCTGGTCGGCTCCAACGTCAGCCACTCGAACCGCCACACCAAGCGGCGCTTCGAGGTCAACCTCAAGGACAAGCGGTTCTGGCTCGAGGACGAGCGCCGCTGGATCACGCTGCGGATCTCGGCGCGCGGCATGCGCCGCATCGACAAGCTCGGGCTGTCCACGGTGATCACCGAGCTGCGCGCCCGCGGCGAAAAGATTTAGCATCCGGGGGCGCTGTCCCCGGATCCCCCGCGGATGGTTGCCGCTCGCACGAAGGCCGCTGTACGACGGCCCCCCGTCCGCTCCGGGAGCGCGCCGCGTGCACACCTCCGCCACTCCCGGGTCCCCCCGGGAGATCGTCGGATGCCCGCCCGCCCCGAGAGAGCGCCGCGCCTGGCTTCCTTCGGGAATCGGCGCTTGCCCACCCGCCACCCCAGGGGCGCTGTCCCAGGGTTATTGGGATGACGTGCTCGTGCGCGGGATGAGCCTGCTCGTGCTGGCAGGGCTCGCGGCCTGTCCGGCGCCGCGGACGCCGTCGTCGATCGGCGCCGGCGGCGTCACGCTCGAGATCGGCCGCGCCGGCAGCTCGCTGGCGGGGGTCGCCGGAGATGGCGCGGTGGTGTTCGCCGCGCTCGCGGCGCGGTCACCCGCACTCACGACGATCGAGGCGCTCCGGCCGTCGGGTGGAGCGACGCCGGTGTGGCATGCCGAGCTGCCGGGGCACGGCGGTCCGCTCGCCGCAAGCGGCAAGCAGGTGGTCGCCGCGCTGGGCGGGTCTGGAACCGCCGCCGGGCTGGCGCTGCGCGGTGATCCCGGCGCGGCCGTGGCGGCGCTCGATGCCGCCACCGGCGCGGTCGCCTGGAAGCTCGCGGTCGACTCGACCGACTGGGCGGTGATCGCCGCGATCGCGCCCGACGGCCAGGGCGGGACGGTGATCGGCGGCGCGTTCGTCGGCACGCTGCGGATCGCCGACAAGGTCGTGTCGAGCGCCGGTCAGGCCGATGGCTTCGTCGCCCGGCTGACCGCGGCCGGCGGCATCGCGTGGCTGGTGCGCGTCGGCGGCCCCGGCGCGGACGCGATCCAGGGCGTCGCCGCCGCCGCCGACCGGATCGCGATCGCCGGCACGTTCGCCACCGGCGCCGACCTGCTCGGCGAGCCGCTGCCCGCGTTCGACGACCGCTCGGTCGCGGCCGACGGCTTCGTCGCCGAGCTCGACAGCTCCGGCGCCAGGCGCTGGCTCCAGAGCTTCGGCGGTCCGGCCGACGACGCCGTCGCCGGCGTGGCGATCGACGCGCGCGGCCGGGTCGCCGTGGCCGCGACCGCGCGCGACACCGTGCGGATCGGCGCGACCGAGCTGACCGCGAACGGCGCCGCCGACGGCCTGGTCGCGTGGTGGGGGCCCGACGGTACGCCGCTGTCCGCGGTCCTGGTCGGCGGCGCCGACTTCGACGGCCTGCGCGCGATCGCCCCGGCCGGCGACCGCATCGTCGTCGCCGGGTTCTACTCGGGCTCGGTCCAGCTCGGCGACCGGGCATTGACCGCCGGCGGCGGCGACGACGCCTTCGTCGCCGAGCTCGACGCCTCCGGGGCCGTCGTCCATGCCTGGTCGGTCGGCGGCGACGGCCGCGAGGAGATCACCCAGCTCGCCGCGATCCCCGGCGGCTTCCTCGCCGGCGTCGCCCACACCGCCGGCGGCACGATCGACGACGTCACCCTGCCCTCGCCGGCCGATCCGATGAGCGGCGCGGCGATCGTCGTGCGCCCGGACTGATCTCCGGCCCGACTGATCTCCGGATGGATCGCCCGCGGCGCGGCGTCAGACCTCGAGCAGCATGCGATCGGGCGACTCGAGCCGGTCCTTGACCGCGACCAGGAACGACACCGCCTCGCGGCCGTCGACCACCCGGTGGTCGTAGCTCAGCGCCACGTACATCATCGGCCGGACCTTGATCTCGTCGCCGATCACCACCGCGCGCTTGACGATGTTGTGCATGCCCAGGATGCCGGTCTGCGGGTAATTGAGCAGCGGCGTCGACATCATCGAGCCGTAGATCCCGCCGTTGGTGATGCTGAACGTGCCGCCGGTGAGATCGGCCAGCGCGAGCTTGCCGCTGCGCGCCTTGTCGGCGAGCGCGAGGATGCCGCGCTCGACGCCGGCGAACGACAGCGTGTCGCAATCGCGCAGCACCGGGACCACGAGGCCCTTGGGCGCCGAGACGGCGATGCCGAAGTCGTAGTGCTTCTTGTAGACGATGTGGCCGCCGATCACCTCGGCGTTGACCCCGGGGAACGCCTTGCACGCGGCGACGCACGCCTTAACGAAGAACGACATGAAGCCGAGCTTGGTGCCGTGGGTCTTCTCGAAGCCGTCCTTGTAGCGGGTGCGCAGCTCGATCACGGCGGTCATGTCGACCTCGTTGAACGTGGTCAGCGACGCGGCCTCGTGCTGGGCCTGGACCAGCCGCTCGGCGACCCGCCGGCGCAGCGGCGACATCGCGACCACCTCGTCGCGCGGATCGACCTGGGCGATCCGGTCCTCGGCGCTGGGCCCCGCCGGGGCCGCGCTGGGCGCCGCGGCCGCGGTCGCCGTCCGCTGCGGAATCGTGCCGACCTCGCGCGCCGCCGCGCGCTGCGACGGGGTGAGCCGCAGCAGCGCTGCCTTGTCGAGGCCGTCGCCGTTCAGGGACGACGCGGCCGGGGCCGCGGCCGGTGCCGCCGCCGGGGCTGCCGCGGTCGGGGCCGACGCGGACCGGGCCGACGCGGGGGCGGGGCTCGCCGGGGCCGGCCGGGCCGGCGCAGGGGCAGGCGCCGCCAAGGGCTGCGCGGCCGAGCGGGCCGACGCCGACGCGCTCGCCGCGGAGGCTGCCTGGGCCGTCGCCGACGCCGCGATCGCAGCCGATGCGGCCTGGGCCGGCGCTGGCGCGGGCGCGGGCGCCGCGGCCGGTTGCGCCGGAGCTGGCTTCGCAGCCGCCGCCGCATGGACCGAGCCGATCACGTCGCCGACCTTGACCGTCGCCCCGACCTGGACCGCCTGCGCCGCCAGCACGCCGGCGATCGGCGACGGCAGCTGCACCGTGATCTTGTCGGTCTCGAGCTCGGCCACCGGCTCGTCCGCGGCCACCGCGTCACCGACCTGTTTGAGCCAGACCGAGACCACGGCCTCGGTGATCGATTCGCCTAGCTGGGGCACGACGAGATCCGCCATGGGCCGCATGCTACTCTCGGATCGCCGCCCTGGCCTGGTTGGTACACACCATCTCGCGATCGCTCGCGTACGGGGTTCGCGGACCGATCCGGTTCACATCGCGCCCGCTCCGGCTCCGGCCCGACCGCCAGCCGCCGGCCTCAGCGCGGATCGAACGCCAGCCGCAGGATCTGCTGCTGCTCGATCACGTGCGCCTTGTGCGAGCCGGTCGCCGGGCTCGCGCTCTCGGCGCGGCTGATCAGCTCGTACTTGATCGCGCGGCCGGCGAGCAGCGCCTGGGCCCGCGGCGTCACGAACTGCCCCGCGCCCATGTTGCAGGGCTCGTCCTGGACCCAGAACACCTCGGCGAGCCCGGGGTAACGATCGATCGTCGCGGCGGCGACCAGCTGCGGCCACCACGGGTACAGGGTCTCGAGCCGCACGATCGCCGTGGTCGTGTCGCCGCGCCGCGCCCGCTCCTCGGCGAGCTCGTAGCAGATCTTGCCGGTGCACAGCAGCACCCGCGTGACCTTGGCCGGATCGGCGGTCTCGTCCTCGAGCACCCGGTGATAGCGGCCGCTGGCCAGCTCGTCGAGCGACGACGCCGCGGCCGGCAGGCGGAGCAGGCTCTTGGGCGTCATCACGATCAGCGGCTTGCGCAGCGGGCACAGCACCTGGCTGCGCAGCAGGTGGAACATCTGCGCCGGCGTCGTCGGCTGGGCGACCTGGATGTTGTGCTCGGCGCAGCTCTGCAGGTAGCGCTCGAGCCGCGCGCTCGAGTGCTCGGGGCCTTGGCCCTCGTAGCCGTGCGGCAGCAGCAGCACGATCCCCGACAGCCGCTTCCACTTGTCCTCGGACGCGACGATGAACTGGTCGATGATCACCTGCGCGCCGTTGGCGAAGTCGCCGAACTGCGCCTCCCAGAGCACCAGGCCGTCGGGGTAATCGAGCGAGTAGCCGAACTCGAAGCCGAGCACGCCGGCCTCCGACAGCGGGCTGTCGAAGATCCGGCACAGCCCCTGATCGTGGTGGAGCTGGCCGAGCACCAGGTGCTCGCGGCCGGTCTTGACGTCGGTGATGATCGCGTGGCGGTGGCTGAACGTGCCGCGCGAGCAGTCCTGGCCGCTCATCCGCACGTTGACGCCCTGGTGCAAGAGCGAGCCGTAGGCCAGGAGCTCGCCCATGCCCCAGTCGATCGGCCGCTCGCCCCGGCCCATCTGCGCGCGCTGCTCGAGCAGGCGCTCGATCTTGGGGTGCGGCGTGAACCCGGGCGGCAGCTCGGCCATCGCCGCGGCGATGTGCTCGAGCATCGCGCGCGGCACGCGGGAGTCGGTGTCCTCGGGCTTGTCGATGATGCCGCCGCGGTAGCCGCGCCACATCGCGGTCATCGACGGCGCGTCGGGCCGCTGCTTGGCGGCGCGCGCGGCCTCGAGCTCGGCCTCGAGCTCGGCGACCCGCCGCCGGGTCATCGCGGTCACCTCGTCGGGCGACACCACGCCGTCCTCGATCAACCGCCGGGTGTAGACCTCGACCGGCGAGGCCTTGCGCTTGATCTGCTCGTACATCTGCGGCTGGGTGAAGCTGGGCTCGTCGGCCTCGTTGTGGCCGTACTTGCGGAAGCAGTACATGTCGATCACCACGTCCGAGGCGAACTGCGCGCGGTACTCGCTGGCGATCTCGATCACGCGGGCGAGCGCGTCGACGTCCTCGCCGTTGACGTGCCAGATCGGGCACTCGAGCATCTTGGCGACGTCGGTGCAGTACGGCGTCGAGCGCTGCTCGGCGGGCGACGCGGTGAACCCAACCTGGTTGTTGACGATCACGTGGACCGTGCCGCCGGTGCGATAGCCCGGCAGCCCGGACAGCTGCAGGGTCTCGGGCACGAGGCCCTGGCCGGCGAACGCCGCGTCGCCGTGGACCAGCACGCCGACCACGCGGCGGTGCTCGAAGTCGCCGTGGCGGATCTGCTTGGCGCGGACCCGGCCGACCACCACCGGGTCGACCGCCTCGAGGTGGCTCGGGTTGAACGCCAGCGACACGTGCATCACCTGGCCGTTGGCATCGGCGCGATCGGTCGAGAACCCGAGGTGGTACTTGACGTCGCCGCCGCCCATCGCCTTCTCGGGCTCGACGTCTTCGAACTGCGCGAACAGGTCGCGGCCGGGACGGCGCAGGATCTGCTCGAGCGTGGTCAGCCGGCCGCGGTGCGACAGGCCGAGCACCGCCTCGATCGCGCCGAGCCGCGCGGTGTGGGTCAGCACCGTGTCGAGCACCGGGATCAGGCCCTCGCTGCCCTCGAGCGAGAACCGCTTCGTGCCGGGGTACTTGGTATGGCAGAACCGCTCGAACTGCTCGGCATTGATCAAGAGCGACAGCATCCGGATCCGGACCTCGGCGGGCAGCGGCACGAGCAGCTGGGTCTCCATGCGCTCCGCCAGCCACGACCGGCGCGCCGGCGAGGTGATGTGCATGTACTCGAGGCCGACGGTGCTGGCGTAGACCCGCCGCAGGTGGCTCAGGATCTCGCCGAGCGTGGCGCGCGGCAGGCCGTGGATCCCGGTCGGCTCGATCACGCGATCGAGGTCGCGCTCGGTGAAGCCCCAGGTCGCCGGGTCGAGCTCGACGATCCGCGCGGTCTCGAGCAGGCCGAGCGGATCGAGCTTGGCGTTGTAGTGGCCGCGGCTGCGGTACGCGTTGACCAGCGGCCAGACCGTCGGCGTCACCTGGGCGGTGATCGGCGACATCGTGACCACGCCGGGGCGCGAGGCGGTCGCGTCGCGCGGCAGGCCCTGGAGCGCGGCCGCGGTGGCCTGCACCGCATGGCCGTTGGTCGCGTGGCCGTTGCCGCCGGCGGTGGCGCCGTTACCGGGCGCGGCACGCCGGTGACCGTTGCCGTTGCCGTCACTCGGCCGCGGGGCATCGACCAGGAGCGCCTGCCAGCTCGGGTCGACCGAGTCGGGTTGCTGGACGAAGCCTTCGGTGATCTCGTCGAGGAAGCCGAGGGAGCTGCCGAGCTCGAGGATGT
This sequence comes from Kofleriaceae bacterium, assembly GCA_036403075.1. Classification (GTDB taxonomy): domain Bacteria; phylum Myxococcota_A; class Polyangia; order Haliangiales; family Haliangiaceae; genus JABFXX01. The sequence continues at coordinate 22,008 of DASWRS010000027.1, read as the reverse complement.
CGCGAACCATGGCGGCCATGATAGCGCCGATGGGCGCCGTGACCCGCGACGTCGCAGCCACACGACCGAGGGACCGGTTCGGCCGGGACTGACGCCGCCTCTGGAGCTGGGCCTCGGCGCCCAGGCCGTGTGTAGGTGGGTCGTGGCAACCGTCGGGGTGGCGGCGGTGTCGCAACAGGGTGGCCCTGGCCCGGGGGGTTAGACCCTATCGGCAGGTGGCACGTGGAATGTTGATGCTATCCTCAACCGTTGGACGACAGCTGGGCCCCCGGAGGTCCACCACGCAGGGAGCCCACCACCGTGCAAGCGACTGATGACCGAGGGCTAGCGATCGAGCACGGTGCGGACGGCGGGCACGGCGCGGCAGATCGAGTGGATACCGCGGCGATCCAGCAGCTGATCGGAAGAGCGCGGCGCCGGATCCGCGGCCAGTGGGCGATCGAAGGCGCGACCACGGCCGCGATCCTGGCCGCTGCGGCCGCGCTCGCGGCGATCTTCGCGATCCGCATCGGGGCGGTCGAGCGCTCGATCGGCCTGGTGCTGCTGATCGGCGCGGCCGCGATCATCGTGGCCGGCGCCGTGATCTCCGCGGCGCGGCGGATCGACGACGAGCGCGTGGCGCGGCGGATCGACCGCGCGTCCCACCTGTCCGACCGGCTGTCGACCGCCGTGGCGTTCAGCCGCGGCGCGGTGCCTGCCGACGGCGACCCGACCCACGAGCTGATGCTCGCCGCGATCCGAGACGGCGTGCGCGCGGTGCCGCGGGCCGACCTCAAGCGGGCGACGCCGTTCGTCGCGCCGGCCGATCTGCGCGTCGCGCTCGGCTTCCTCGCGATCTCGGCGCTCGCCGCCGGCCTCGCGATCCCGACGGTCGACCACACGCCGCGGCTGTACCGGGTCGAGCCCGATCACGGCGCGCCCGGCGACGAGGCCGTGCTGCGCGGCGTGAACCTCATGACCGGCATGGCCCACCCGCTCGCGAGCCTGCCGGCCAAGGGCACGATCGGCGCGCCCGGGGTGCCCGCGGAGGCGACGCGGCCGCCGCCGTTCCACGGCTTCATCCCGGCGGATGCGCAGGTCACGCTCGGCGCCGGCAAGACCCACCCGGTGCGCGTGCTCGACTGGGCCGCGGACCGGATCGTGATCAAGATCCCCGATGACGCGGCGATCGGCGCGACCACGCTGACCGCGTGGATCGGCGACGACGCGGTCGGCCCGCTCGCGTTCACCGTCGTCGACCGCAAGGACCCGCGCTACCACAAGGCGGACTCGGTGACCCTCGATCCGGACGACCGCGCCTACCTCGACGCGCTGCTCGGCGAGATCAAGGCCGTCGCCAAGCGCGATCAGGTCCCCGAGCTCGACGAGTTCGCCAAGCAGATCGAGCAGCTGCTCCAGGACGCCGAGCTCGGCAAGATCTCCAAGGAGAAGCTGCTCGAGGCGCTCGCCAAGGCCGAGGACAAGCTCAACCAGAACGCCGAGCCCGATCAGAAGGACATCGACAAGCAGCTCGCCGACATGGGCAAGCAGCTGGCCAAGGACCCGCTGACCAAGGACCTCGGCGACGCGCTGCAGAAGACCGATCTCGACAAGGCCCAGCAGGAGCTCGAGAAGCTCGCCGAGAAGCTCGACAACAAGCAGATCTCCGACAAGGACAAGGAGCAGCTCGCCAAGCAGCTCGAGAAGGCCGCCAAGCAGCTCGAGACCAAGCAGCAGCAGGACCAGAAGCAGCAGCAACAGAAGCAGCAGAAGCTCGAGGAAGAGATCCGCCGGCTCGAGAAGAAGAAGCAGGAAGCCAAGACCGAGAAGGAGCAGCTCGACGCCGAGCGCCAGCTCAACAAGAAGAAGGACGAGCTGAAGAAGCTCGACAAGGACCAGCAGGACAAGGAGGAATCGGCGCAGCGCCAGGCGCTCAAGCGGCTGTCGCGCGACATGGAGAAGGCCGCCGAGAGCCTCGAGAAGAAGCCGGAGAAGAACGACAAGAACGACAAGGACTCCGAGCAGCAGCAGCAGCAGGATCAGCAAGCGTCGCAGAAGCTCAAGGACGCGGCGCGCGAGACCGGCCGGGTCGATCAGGACCGCCGCAAGCAGGCCACGCAGAAGAAGATGTCGTCGCAGATGGACGACCTGCGCGAGGCGATGCGGCGCGCCAAGCAGAAGGGCAACAAGGACGGCAAGGACCCGTTCGGCAAGCAGAACAAGAACCAGGACTTCGCGCAGCGGGCGCGCGGGCAGCGCGGCCAGAGCTCGGCGTGGAAGCCCGGCCAGGGCCAGCAGCCCGGCCAGGGTCAAAAGGGCCAGGGTCAGGGCGGCCAGGGCCAGCAGCCGGGCAACGGTAAGGAGTGGGGCGTCGGTCATGACGACAACCTCACCGGCGATCCGACCCAGAAGTCCGGCAACACCAAGGACGACGACCTCCAGGGCAAGCAGGGCAGCCAGGGCGGCGGCACCCGGGAGACCATCCTGTCGGCGGCGCAGAAGGGCTTCGCGTCGCAGCGCTACCGCGACGTCTACGGCAAGTACCACACCATCGTCGAGGAAGTGATGCGAACCGAGAAGCTGCCGTCGAGCTACAAGTACTTCGTCAAGCGCTACTTCGCGAAGATCCACCCGACCGGCGCCAAGGGCGGTGCCGGCGACGATCCGAACGCAGGAACCCCCGCAGGAACCCCCGAGGACAAGACGCCATGACCACTGCCGCCGTCGCGCGCGACGTCGAATCGACCGTCGAGATCTTCACCGCCGATCTCCGCCGGCTGCGCGAGGAGATCGGGACGATGATCGTCGGCCAGGAGACCATCATCGAGGGCGTGTTGACCTGCCTGCTCGGCGGCGGCCACGCGCTGCTCGAGGGTGTGCCCGGCCTGGGCAAGACCATGCTGGTCCGCACGCTCGCCGAGACGATCCACGCGACGTTCTCGCGGATCCAGTTCACGCCCGACCTGATGCCCGCCGACATCGTCGGCACGAACGTCATCACCGAGGACCACGGCCTCAAGCGCTTCGAGTTCCAGAAGGGCCCGATCTTCGCCAACATCCTGCTCGCCGACGAGATCAACCGCGCGACGCCCAAGACCCAGTCGGCGCTGCTCGAGGCGATGAGCGAGGGCTCGGTCACGGTCGCCAAGCAGACCTACCAGCTCGAGAAGCCGTTCTTCGTGCTCGCGACCCAGAACCCGCTCGAGATGGAGGGCACCTATCCGTTGCCCGAGGCCCAGCTCGACCGGTTCTTCTTCAAGCTGGTGGTCGAGTACCCCGGCAAGGAAGACCTGCACACGATCCTCGACCGGACGACCACCGACCACCTGCCCCAGCCCCGGCCGGTGATCGAGAAGGCGCGGATCCTCGAGATGCGCGAGCTGGTCCGCAAGGTCCCGCTCGCCCGTCAGATCCAGGACTACGCGGTGCGCGTCGTGCTCGCGACCCATCCGGAGAACCCCGAAGCGACGGCGATGTCCAAGCAGTTCATGCGCTACGGCGCGTCGCCGCGCGGCCTGCAGGCGGTGATCCTCGCCGCCAAGATCCGCGCGCTGCTCGAGGGCCGCTACGCGGTGTCGATCGACGACATCCGCCACGTCGCGACCCCCGCGCTGCGCCACCGCATGATCATGAACTTCGAGGGCGAGGCCGAGGGCGTCCGGACCGACGCGATCATCGCCGAGATCCTCAAGGCGACCCGGGAAGCGTGAGTCCCTTGGCTCGCTCCGCCGCCGCACAGCTGCGCTCGACCGACCGGCCCGTCACCGGCGCGGCCAGCCGCGCCCAGGACCGCTCGGCGCTGTTCGACGAGCGGTTCCTGAAGACGCTCGAGCACCTCCACATGGTGTCGCGCAAGGTGTTCGCCGGGAACCTGCGCGCCGAGCGCCGGACCCGCAAGGTCGGCTCGGGCATCGAGTTCGCCGACCACCGGACCTACGCGCGCGGCGATGACTTTCGCTACATCGACTGGAACCTGTACGGCCGGCTCGACAAGCTGCTGCTCCGGCTGTTCGAGGAGGAGGAAGACCTCCACATCTACATCCTGATCGATGTCTCGGACTCGATGGCGATCGGCGCGCCGCTGCCCAAGCTGCACTACGCGATGCAGGTCGGCGCCGCGCTGAGCTACGTCGGCCTGGCCAACCTCGATCGCGTCGCGATCCTGCCGTTCGCGGGCCGGCTGATCGGCCGGCTGCCGCCGTCGCGCGGCAAGAACCGGATCTTCCGGGTGTTCGAGTTCCTGCGCAGCTGCGAGCTCGGCGGCCAGACCGACCTCGCCGAGTGCATGAAGACATTCGTCGCCCAGAACAAGCGCCGCGGGCTCGCCGTCGTGATCTCGGACTTCTACGATCCGGTCGGCTTCGAGCAGGGCCTCAACACCCTGCGCTACAACAAGTTCGAGCCGTTCGTGCTCCAGGTCTACGACAAGCGCGAGGCCGACCCGCAGCTCCACGGCGATCTCGCGCTGGTCGACTGCGAGACCGGCGACACCCGCGAGGTCACGGTATCCAGGGCGCTGCTCGAGGCCTACCAGCGCGAGCACGAGCGCTACTGCAAGGAGCTCGAGGCGTACTGCACGAAGTACGCGATGGCGTTCTTTCGGACCCACACGGCGATCCCGTTCGACGAGCTCGTGCTGCGGATCTTCCGCTCGGGGGGCTTTCTCCGGTGAGCAACGCGAACCGGCGCGGGGTGGGGCCCTACCGGCTGTGCCGGTGGGGCGGGGTGCAGCCCCGGGGTGATCAATGAGTCTCCTGGGCCCGATCCCGTTCGCGGTCTTCGCCTGGGTCGCCGGCGGCGCGCTGGTGCTGGCGATCGGCGCCTACATCATCAAGATGCGGCGGCGCCGGTTCGAGGTGCCGTTCTCGCGGCTGTGGCAGCGCGTGCTCGAGCAGCGCGACGCCAACGCGCTGTGGAAGCAGCTGAAGCGCCTGCTGTCGCTGCTGCTGATGCTCGTGATCATCGGCATCATGCTGTTCGCCGCGCTCGATCCGACGCTCGGCGTGGTCGACCGCAAGGCGCGCAGCGTGGTGATCCTGTTCGATGCCTCGGCCTCGATGAAGGCGATGGACGGCGACGACAAGGGCGACCGGTCGCGGCTCGACGTCGCCAAGGACCGCGCCAAGCACCTGATCGACGGCATGGGCGGCGGTGACGTCGCGATGGTGATGAAGGTCGACGGCCAGGCCACGCCGATGTCGCGGTTTGGAAGCGACGCGGCGATGCTCGACAAGATCGTCGACGGCATCGCCGCGAGCGACACGCCCGCCGATCTGACCCGCGCGCTCGGCGCCGCGGCCGACGCGCTGCGCGACCGGCCCAACCCGCTGATCGTGCTGGTGTCCGACGGCGCGTTCCCCGAGCAGCAGCTGAGCCTGGTGCGCTGGTCGCCGGCGGCCCCGGGAGGCGCACCCGCCGCGCCCGCGACCGCCGCGCCGCGCGCCGGCCAGTGGGCCACCAAGAACCTCGCGGCGGTCGATCTGTCGAACATCGACGTCCGCTATCTGCCGGTCGGCCGGCGCAGCGACAACGTCGGGATCGTCGCGTTCAACGTCCGGCGCTACATCGCCAACAAGGCGGCGTACGAGGTCTACATCGAGGTCCAGAACTTCGGCCAGGAGCCGGCCCACCGCCAGCTCACGCTGTACAACGGCGACTCGGCGGTCGATGTCCGCCGGCTCGATCTCGCGCCCGGCCAGCGCGTCCACCAGATCTACGCCAAGCTGCCGGCGAGCGTCGATGACAAGCTGCGCGCGTCGCTGCGGCCGGTCGACGGCCCCGGCGGCTCGGACGCGTTCGCGCTCGACGACCAGGCGTTCGCGCTGTTGCCGGTCAAGAAGAAGCAGAAGGTGCTCGTGGTCGGCTCGCCCAACCTGTTCCTCGAGGGTGCGCTGCTGGTCTACGAGAACATCGACCTGATCGGCCGGATCTCGCCGGAGGACTACGCCGCGCGGCCGGCGGTCGCCGACGGCGCGGACGTCGTGGTGTTCGACGACGTCACCCCCGAGGTCGTGCCGCCGCCGCCGACCTCGCTCTTGTACTTCCACCCGACCGGCCCGGCCAGCCCGATCGCGGTCCGCGGCGAGGTCAGAAGCCCGCACGTCACCGAGGCCGACGAGGGCCACCCGGTGATGCGCTGGGTCACGCTGTCGGACGTCTACATGGACAAGTCCGAGGCGTTCGCCCCCGACGCCCGCCGCGGCGAGTCGACCCTGGCGTTCTCGGTCACCGACTCGGTGATCGCCGCCAAGCGCGACGGCAAGCGCAAGATCCTCGCGATCGGGTTCTCGCTGCCCGCAGCCGGCCGCGACAGCGCGACCGATCTGCCGATGCGGGTCGCGTTCCCGATGATGCTGGTCAACGCGCTCGACTGGTTCGCCGGCGACACCACGGATCTGCTGACGACCTATCCGACCGGCAGCCGCGAGCGCGTGCCGCTCGACGGCGTGGTCGGCGCGACCGAGGCCGATGTCCGCGGTCCGGACGGCCAGCTCACGCACACGCCGGTGATCGAGGGGCTCGCCACGTTCTACGGCGCGCGCGTCGGCTACTACGACCTCGCGGCCAAGGCGCCCGACGGCAGCGTGCTGGCGCGGATCGAGCTCGCGGCCAACCTGGCCTCGCCCGAGGAGTCCGACATCGCGCCCTCGGCCAAGCTCACGCTCGGCGGCACCGGCGGCAAGCAGCTCGCCGAGCCCGAGGCGTTCGCGATCAGCCACAGCCAGAAGCTGTGGATCTACCTGCTCGTGTTTGCGGCGGGGCTCGTCCTCGTCGAGTGGATCACCTATCACCGACGGATCACCGTGTGACGCCCTTGCGCAAAGCCGTTCGTTCGCTGCTCACCGTCCGGTCGCTGGTCCGGCTCGCGGTCACGGCCGCCGCGATCGCCGCGATCGCGATCGGGCTGTCGATGTGGATCGGCGATCACACCAGCCTCCACGTCGACTGGCTGCCGACCCGGCCGATCGATCTGCTGCGGCCGTCCGCGCTGTACCTGGTCGCGATCGTCCCGGTGTTCTACCTCCTGCGCGTGGTGTCGCTGACCGACCTGTCGCTCGCCCAGCAGCTGACCCAGGCGACGCTGCGCTCGCTGGTGATCGCCGGGCTCGCGATCGCGCTGGCACGCCCGTCGTGGATCACCGAGCAGAACAAGGTCGCGACCATCGTCCTGGTCGACGTCTCGGACTCGGTGTCGGACAAGCAGCTCGCCGCGGCCAGGCGCTACGTCGACACGATCGCCCAGGCCGCCGGCGACGGCAACCTGCAGCTGATCACGTTCGCCGAGCAGCCGATCGCGGTGCGCAAGCCCGACGGCGAGCCGGTGTCGGCGGGCATCGCGCGCCACCCCGGCGGCGGCGCCGGCACCGACACGCAGGCCGCGATGCAGCTGGCCTACGGCATGTATCCCGACGGCTACCTGCCGCGCATGGTGATCGTCTCGGACGGCAACCAGACCCAGGGCGACGTCGCGGTCGAGGCCTACCGCGCCAAGGAGCTCGGCGTCCACGTGTCGTGGCGGACGTTCGACCAGGACAAGACCTCCGAGATCCGCGTCGTCGGGGTCACCGTGCCCGACGAGATCAAGGTCGGCCAGCCCTACGACGTCACCGCCGAGGTCTGGTCGACCGAGGCCCAGAAGGCGACCCTGGCGCTGCAGCAGGACGAGTTCCCCAACGGGCTCGAGCCGGTCAAGGAGGTCGAGCTCCGCGAGGGCAAGAACCTGGTCAAGTTCAAGTCCGACGCCAAGCACGCCGGCGCGACGACGTATCGCCTGACACTTGCGAAGTTCGAGCACGACACCGAGGCCCAGAACAACCAGGCAGTGATGACCGCGCCGGTCAAGGGCCGGCCCAACGTGCTCTACGTCGAGGGCGGCATCCTGCGCGAGCCCGGCCAGGCCGGCCACCTGCAGCGCGCCCTCGAGCATGAGAACATCGACGTCACCGTGCGCGGCCCCAACGGCATCCCGGCCACGCCCAAGGAGCTCGAGAAGTTCGACCTCGTGCTGGTGTCCGACGTGCCCGCGCACCTGATGGGCGCCGGCCAGATGCAGGCGCTCGATGCCTACGTCGCGCAGATGGGCGGCGGCCTGATCATGGCCGGCGGCGAGGACTCGTTCGGCTCGGGCGGCTACGAGCGCACCAAGATCGAGCAGATCATGCCGGTGCGGTTCGACTCCGAGCGGATCAAGGACCAGCCCGACGTCGCGGTCGTGCTGGTGATCGATCGCTCGGGCTCGATGCAGGGCCCCAAGCTCGAGGCCGCCAAGGAGTCGGCGCGCGCCACCGCCGAGGTGCTGTCGCCGACCGACTACATCGCCGTGGTCGCGTTCGACAGCGAGGCCCAGATCTACGTCCACCCGACCCGCGCGTCGAACAAGATGCGGATCTCGAACGACATCGCGCGGCTGCAGTCCGGCGGCGGCACCAACATCTTCCCCGGCCTCAAGGACGCGTTCGAGATCCTCCAGGGCATCAACGCCAAGGTCAAGCACGTCATCCTGATGACCGACGGCGAGGCGCCATCCGACGGCATCGCCGAGCTGGTCCAGGACATGCGCGCCACGCGGATCACCGTGTCGTGCGTCGGCGTCCAGGGCGCCGACCGCAATCTCCTGTCGATGATCGCCGACACCGGCGACGGCCGGCTCTACATGGTCGAGGACATCGGCGCCTTGCCCAAGATCTTCATGAAGGAGACCCAGGAGGCGCAGAAGAGCCAGCTGGTCGAGGACGTGATCCACGTCCGGATCGCCAAGCGGGTCGAGGCGATCGAGGGCACCAACGTCGAGAACGCGCCGCCGCTGCACGGCTACGTCACCACCAAGCCCAAGCCGACGGCCGAGACCATCCTGATCTCGGACCTGGGCGAGCCGATCCTCGCGCGCTGGCGCTACGGCGCCGGCACCGCGGTCGCCTGGACCTCGGACGTCAAGAACCGCTGGTCGGCCGACTGGATCCGCTGGAACGGCTACCCCAAGTTCTGGGCCCAGGTGATCCGGTCGTCGATGCGCCGCAAGGTCTACGACAGCTACGACCTCACCGCCAAGGTCGCCGACGGCCGCGCCCACGTCGTGGTCGACGCGATCGACTCGGGTGACAAGTTCGTCAACGAGCTCGACACCCACCTCGAGGTCATCGATCCGGCGAGCGGCAAGACGATCGAGAAGCTGGCGATGCCGCAGACCGCGGCCGGCCGCTACACCGCCGACTTCCGGATCCAGAAGTACGGCAGCTACCTGCTCAAGGCCGTCCACCAGCGCGACGGCAAGACCGTCGCCGAGTCGCTCGGCTCGGTCGCCCTGTCCTACCCGCTCGAGTACCTGCGCACCACGCCCGATCCCGAGCCGCTGCGCCACGCGGCGCAGGTCTCGGGCGGCCACGACCAGGCCCAGCCCGCCGACGTCTGGAACCCCGGCACCGAGAAGGTCGACTACACCCAGGACCTGTGGCCCTACGTCCTGCTCGGCGTGCTCGCGCTGTTCCTGCTCGACCTCTACGCCAAGCGGGTCCGGCTGTTCGGCTACCGGACGATCAAGTTCCAGTAGCCCAGGCCCGCGGCGCTCGGGAAAATTCGTGCGAGCGCGACGGCTCGGCGGATGACCTCGCGTTCAGGTTACAGCGAGGTTACACGCCTCGATCGAAAGGTATACGCTCGTACCGTTGGCGGGAGTTCCCGCCGGCTCCACGAGGGCGTCCTCTTCGCCGAGTGGAGCCAACTGGTCACCCCAGGGAGGTACGTATGGGTCGCTACATGTGGTTCTGTATCCTTGTGTCGGTGCTCGGAACGGCAGCGTGCCAGTCGCCCGCGACGCCGCCGTCGAGCTCCACGGACGAGCTCGCCGGGACCGATCGGCTCGCCACCGACGAGAGCCTGTCTCCCGGACAGTCGATCTCGGCGGGGAGCACGGCGCTGGTCTACCAGGGCGATAACAACCTGGTGCTCTATCAGAATGGCTCGCCGGTGTGGGCCAGCAACGCCGGGCAGGGCAGCCCGCCGAACCGGTTCTCGATGCAATCAGATTGCAACGCGGTGGTCTACAGCGCGAACGGGCCGACCTGGTCGTCCAACACCGCCGGGCTCGGCTCGGCGTGCTTCGCCCAGGTGATCGAGGGCGACTGGTTCATCTGCAGCGGCACCAGCCGGGTGTTCTCGGCGCGCGGCGGCGGCGACTGCGGCGGCGGCTATCAGTGCCACGAGCCGTCCGGCGCCGTACCACTGCCGGGGATCGAGAACTACCACGTGCGGATCGATCCGGACTCGATGTACGTGTGCGACACGCTCGCAGGCTGGGAGGGCCACTTCCCGTGGCCGCAGCCGTCGCAGACCGAGGTCAACGAGCAGTGCGTCGGTGCGTGCGGCGCGGGCTGCAGCTCGAACACGTGCACCCGCACCGGCACGGGCAACTACGTCGATGTCGGCGGCGGACAGGCGTGCCGCGATACCCACTACGACTGCTATTCCACCGACTGCTGCTACTACCACGACCTGTGCGGCCGCATGTTCCCGACCGCGGTGTTCACCGATCCGTTCTGCCACGCCCTGGGGCTGGTCTACGGCTGCGCCGCCTGCATCGGCCCTGGGTTCCAGGGTTGCTCGCTCGGGCCGAGCTACACGCGGAGCTTCGTTCATCCGTACACCGATCGCGAGGACTGCGTCTCGGTCTGCACCGATCGGCCCGGCGACTGCTTCGACGACTGCACCGGCCGGTGCTGGCCCGGCTGCGACATCAACTCCGACTGCGTCGACGACTGCACCGGCGCGTACGTCTGCGGCGTCCCCTGCCCTGACTTCTGCAACGGGCTGTGCGGTGGCGGCGGCTGGTGCGCGATCGGCGAGCTCGGCGCCGCCGGCGACGCGCCCCGGACGCTGTCGGCGGACCTGCAGGTCCGCACCGGGGGCCAGACCCTGGTGTGGCGCGCGAGCGAGCTCGCGGCCGCCGCGACCGCGCTGTCGACGGTCCCATTGCTGACCGCCGCGGAACGCGATGGCCTCGGCGCGCGGCTCGGCTGGCCGCTGCGCGAGCTGGTCCGCCGCAAGCTGGGCAGCGCCGCACGGGTCACCGCCGTGATCGATCACGACGGCCAGCGGGTCGAGCTCGACGAGGCCGCCTGGAGCCGGACGGACGACACGCCGATCCTGCGGGTCAACCACAAGGGCCAGCTGAGGTTCCAGTGGGTCGGCGGCAGCGGCCGCTTGCCGGGCCAGAAGAACGTCCAGGCGATCGAGGTCGTCGTCCCCGGCGCCGCGGCGAAGTGAGCCGGGCGCGCGACCGCGCCGCTCAGAACCGGTACGCGATCCGCGCGAAGCCGGTCACGCCGATCACCGCGGGGTCCTCGACCGACGCGGCGGCGTCGACGTGCGTGATCATCGTCCGGTTGAGGAACACCGAGCCCATCGCGAACCAGTCGCGGTTGAACCGGTAGTACAGGTTGCCGCCGACCGACATGATCGTCGACTGCGCGGCGCCAAAGCAGGTCGTGAGGTCGCCGCCGCAGGCCTTGCCGGCGCTGTCGTCCTTGTTGCTCGAGTACGCGACCTCGGCCTCCCACTCGCCGCGGCCGCCGGCGAGCTCGCGGGACGCGAACGCGCGCAGCGACAGCGAGGTCGTGCGCTGGTAGGTCGCCGAGCCGACGCCGAAGATCCGCGAGCCGTCGACGCCGATCCGGAGGTCCTTGACCGATCGGCGATCGGTGATCGAGGCGTAGACCTCGGCGCTCTGCGCCGATGGCAGGGTCGTCGTCGCCGACGGCGTGCCGCCCATCTGCGGCGGCGCCGACAGCGTGACCTCGCCGCGGTAGCGGTACGCGACCGCCGCGGTGACCTCGAAGCGCTGCAGCTCGCCCAGGCCGGCCGACAGGCTCGCGCGGCCCTCGTTGGTCGCGATCCGCTGGAGGTAGGCCTCGTTCTGGATCGCGTTGAACGCCGCGTCGGGGCTGGCGAGGAACGCCTGGGCCTGGACATTGAGGGTCTCGGTGTCGACCCGGTGGAAGCTCACGGTGCCGCGCAGCCGCTGATCCGGCTTGTAGTTGAGGCCGAGCGACAGGTTGGTCAGCCCGGTGTTGACCGCGTTGGACCCGAGCAGGTCGAGGACCGCGAAGTGGTAGAAGTCGAGCTTGGTGCCGTAGCGCCAGTAGCCCGTCGAGGTCGCGAAGATCCGCGGGGTCTCCGACGACAGCGGCACCAGCGCGACGCCGCCGAACGAGCCGTAGGCGTCGAGCGTGCGGTACGCCGCGCCAAACCCGCCGGCGCCGGTGAACCGGCCGGCCGCCGACCGGGTGCCATCGGCGGCGGCGTTGGACTGCAGCGGCGTGTAGTCGGTGGTGATCGAGCGCGAGCCCCGGATCGGGTAGAGCCCGCCGAAGCCGAGCAACGTGAACCTGGACGAGCTCGCGTAGTCGACGCGCAGGCCGTCGATCTTGACGCCGCCGAGGTCGGGCACGAACTGGCGGCCGAAGAACACGTCGCTGCGCGCGCCGTTGCGGACCAGCCACAGCTCCTTGAGCTCGAGCTCCTGCTGGCCGAGCAAGCCGGACTGCACCGTCGAGTTGGTCACCGGCGTGAACGCCGGGGTGATGACGCCGGGATCGGTCACCAGGCGGCCGCGGACGTCGACCCGCGCGTCCCAGCGGCCGGCGGCGATGTGGCGGAAGTCGGTCTGCAGTCGCAGATCGGTGAACAGCCGGTTGAACTGGCTCGCCGACGGCACCGCCGCGGTGGTGCCCATCGGCGGCGCGAGCGTGCCGCCGCTCTCGTGGTAGCCGAACATCGTCGAGGTCAGGCTGCCCTGGACCAGCGTGCCCTTCTCGGTCCTCGCCGTGTCGGTCTTGTCGACGAAGAACCGGTCGCGCTCGAACGCGTTCTCCTTCTTGGTCGTGCCGAGGTCGTGGCCGTTCAGGTCCTGCTTCTGCAGCGGCGCGTCGCCGGGGTCGTCGGCCGCGGCCGCGGGCTTCTTCCTGGCGGGCTTCTTCGCCGCGGGCCTGGCCGGCGGGCCGTCGTCGTCCACCTTGACGTCGTCGGCGTCGTCGGTCTTGCCCTCGATCTTGCCCTCGATCTTGCCCTCGATCTTGCCCTCGATCTTGCCCTCGGTCTTGCCCTTGGCCTTGCCCTGGGCCCACGCCGGAGGCGATGCCGCGCCGAGCAGCCCGAGCGCCAGACCGGCCGCCAGCAGCCGCGACCCGGTCACCGCCCGCGTCACCGGCACACCGATTCGCGGCCGAACGCGGCCATCTGCGCCGGGCTCGGGTTCTGCGGCGACGGCGTGATCGCGCCGGCCCAGGTGTTGGGGTTGTGGCACTGCGTGCAGGTCTGGATCGAGGGGTGCGCGCTGTACAGCGCGGGGCCCGCGCGCACCGCGTCGTCGTGGTGGCAGCCCGCGCACTGCGGCGTCAGCCCGGCGAAGTTGCCATTCTTGTGGCAATCGAAGCACGCGATCGTGCGGTGCAGGCCGGTCAGGTTGCAGCCGGCCTTGGCGTGATCGAACCTCGCCGGCGCGAACGACCACTGGGTGTGGCACTCGCCGCAGCGCGGCGACAGCGAGTTGTTGTGGATGTCGTCCTGGCGGTGGCAGTTGATGCACAGGTTGCCGCTGCCGGCGAGCGGCCGGTTATCGCGGTGGCAGCGCTCGCAGGCGATGTTGTCGTGCATGCCCTTGAGCGCGAAGTCGCCGACGTCGTGCAGCGGCTTGACGTCCTCCCAGCTCCGCGTGGTGTGGCACTGGGCGCAGCCGGTGCCGTACTGGCCGCGGTGGACGGCGGGCTCGGGGTGACAGCCGAAGCAGTCGGTCGGGCGCGGCTTGAACGTCACCGACGGATGGCAGTCCGAGCACCGCACCGTCAGGTGCTTGCCGTCGAGCTTGAACGCCGACATCGTGTTGTGATTGAAGGTGTTGTCGCCGGTCTCGACGTGGCACTGCTCGCACTTGTCGCCGAGCCGGCCCTTGTGGGCGTCGTCGTCCTTGTGGCAGCCCTCGGACGCGCAGGTCACCGGCGCCTCGGCGAACTTGCGATCCGGGTGACACGCCTCGCACTTGTTCTTCTTGTGCTCGCCCTTGAGCGGGAACGCGTCGACCTTGCCCTTGGCGTCCTTGGGGAACGGCTGGTCGTGGTCGAACTTGAGCGCGTCCCACACGCCGGACGAGTGGCACGCCAGGCACTTCTCGCCGAGCGTCTTCAGGTGCAGCGAGTCCTCGTGGCACTGACCGGCCGCGTTGCAGTTCGGCTTGAGCCCCGAGAACGAGGTCTTGCCCCTGCTGTCGCGCCCGGTGTGGCAGTTGGCGCACGGCACGTCCTTGTGGCGCTTGACCAGCGGGAACGTGCCGTCGGCGCCGTGGACCGAGCGCAGGATCGGGTTGTCCTTGTCCTTCTTGATCGTCGGATCGCCCGGGTGCATGTGGCACTGCAGGCACTGCGTGTTCTTGTACTTGCCGCCCGGGTGCTCGTCGTCGCGGTGGACCTTGGCGTGGGCGTGGCACGACATGCACTCCTTGTTCGGATCGAACGTGAAGCGCTCGAAGTCCGACGGGCTCTTGCCGCGGTGGCAGTTGCGGCAGGCCTGCTCGGCGTGCTTGAACTTGAGATCGAACCTGGTCCGCGTGCCGTGGTTGAAGTTGCTCGGCGTGAACTTGGGGCCGCCCGACGGATGACAGGTCTCGCACCGCGGCGGCGAGCCGAACGCGCTGAACCGATCGCCGTGGTGCGAGTCCTTGGCGTGGCACTGCTCGCACGCCCGGTTCGGCTTGACCTCGCCGAGCGACTTGGTGTGGCACTGCTCGCACTTGATCTTCCGGTGCGCGGGCCCGAGATCGAACCGCGTGCGCTCGCTGTGATCGAACACCTGGATGTTCTTGAGCGTCTTGAACGTCGGCGAGTGGCACCACTCGCACGCCTTGGTGCCGAAGATGTGGCCGTCGTGCGGGCTCTGGTGGCAGCCCGCGTTGCCGCACGAGTCGGGCTTGGCGAACGGCAGCTTGAACACGTTCTTGGCGTGGCACTTGGCGCACGCGACGTCCCGGTGCGAGCCGAGCAGCGGCATCCCGGCGTCCTTGCGGTCGTCGTGGTTGAACTGCAGCGCCGACTTGACCGGCTTCCACACGCTCTCGCCGTGGCAGCGCTCGCACGCGAGCATGTCCTTGCGCACGAACTTGTGCGGCTGCTCCTTGGCGTGGCACGCGGCACACGCCCGGTCGGTGGCCATGTACGTCTTGAGGCCCTGCTTGTCCTTGGCCTTGTGGCAGTCCTTGCACTCGGTGTTGGCGTGCTTGCCCTTGAGCTGCCAGCCGGTCAGCTCGTGATCGAAGCCCTTCTCGCCGCCCTTGATCGACGGCCAGCCCATGATGTCGTAGGCCCGGCCCTTGTGCTCGTGGTGGCACGACTCGCACTTCTTGCCCTTGATCAGCGCCGACGCGTGGACGCCCTTGCCGGCGGCGATCCGCGCGCCGAGGTCCTGGTGGTCGTGGCACGCCAGGCACTTGTCGTTGGCGAGCTCCTTGCTGTCGCCGACGTGACAGTCGTTGCAGCGGTCCTTGGTGTCGAGCCCGCCGTGGCTCGTGGTCAACGGCCCGGGCGAGCTGTCGAAGAACGGATCGGCCGCGGCGCTTGGGCCCCACGCGAGGACCGCGAGCACCACGGCGAGCGCGACCGCGAACGCGCGGCCCACCACACGGTTCATGCCCGCCATCCTACCAAGCACGGGACCACGACACCCAGATGTGAACGGCCGCGAATCCGGTGAGGATCACGGTGAACGGGACGTGAACTTTCTTCCACGAGTGTAGGAGGAGCTGCGCCTTGGGCGCGACGACCTGGCGGCGCGCGATCACGATCATCCGGGCAGTGCGGCGCGCCAGATCCTTGCGCGTGCGGCGATCGACGCCGAGCTGCTTGAGCCGTCCGCGGCGCGCGAGCGTCGTCGGGATCCGGCCGATGTCCTGGAAGATCAGCCACCACAGCGCGCGCGTCACGCTCGGCGACATCGCGACCTCCTGCGCCCTCGCGCGGTGGATCGCGAGCTCGCGGTCGATCTCGGCCATCGCCACGGTCAGCCGCGGTCGCGCCTTCTGGAACGCGCGCTCGTGATCGAGCTCCTCGAGCTCGACGCCGCTCGACAGCCCGGGCACCTGGGTATAGAGGTAGCGGCCGAGGAAGCCGCTGACCACGACGATGATCATGCTCCAGAACGCCGCCGACACCCAGGTGTCGAGCCGCAGCGCCGAGTGCAGGATCACGAACATCGGCCCGACCGTGCCGGCCATCAGGTGGAAGTCGAACCACATCGTGTTCGACGCCAGCCAGCGGAACAGCTTGATCCGGCGAAAGATCGGATAGATCGCGGCGATGATCATCAGACCGGCGCCGATCAGGCCGCAGTAGATCGACAGGGTCTCGCCGGCGCGGAAGTGCACGTTCTCGAGCTGGGCCTCGAGCGGCAGGTCCGTCGTGTTGGGGTTCGCGCGGACCATCATCATCTGGTACGACATCGTCGGCGCGTACAGCCGCAGCAGGACCTCGCCGAGCGCGAGCAGGAACGCGAAGATCCCGACCATCCACAGCAACAGCGGCGCGTAGCGGCCGCGCTTGAGCTTGGCGAGGCCGCCCGAGCGCACGGCGAGGCCCTCGGTGAACGGCATCACCGGCAGGACCTCGCGGCGATCGCGGCTGGTCAGGTCGTCGTCGTAGCCGGTGCGCGCGAGCTGCGCCATCTTCGGCGAGCGCTCGCGGAACAGGTTGTACGGGTTGATCTCGATCAGCGAGCCGGTCGGGCACGCCGACACGCAGGCCTGGTCGCCGTAGGCGATGCAGTGATCGCACTTGTTGGCGATCCGGCGGGCGC
The DNA here is from genome assembly GCA_036403075.1 of Kofleriaceae bacterium. Lineage (GTDB taxonomy): Bacteria > Myxococcota_A > Polyangia > Haliangiales > Haliangiaceae > JABFXX01. Next base: position 5,199 of record DASWRS010000027.1, on the reverse strand, counting down.
GCGCGATCCGCGGTGTGCCCGGGCCGAACGCGAGCGCGTCGCGCTTCTCGAGCCGCGACTTGAACGCCTTCTTGAACGTCGGCGCGTCGGGCTCGACCTCGATCATGTCGATCGCGCCGTACGGGCAGGCCTGGGCGCACGCGGTGCAGCCGGTGCAGGTCGCCTCGTTGATCACGACCTCGCGCTTGTCGGCGTCGAACCGGATCGAGTCGTACGCGCACGGATCGATGCACCGCTGATCGGTGCAGGTCCGGCACGTGTAGATGAAGTCGAGCATGCCGAGCTGGTAGCCGCCCAGGGTCAGCCGGCGCGCGCCGTAGCGCTCCTCGCAGGCCTCCTCGCACAGCTTGCAGTCGATGCACAGGTCGAGCTGGCGGACCCGGACGATCTGCCCGGCGACGCTGACGCCCTGGCGGACGAAGAAGTCGAGCAGCTCCTGCTTGACGCCCGAGACCCAGGCGAGCCGCTCGCGCGACACCGACAGCGCGCGGCGCAGCCGCTGCTCGAACATCGGGTGGCGCACCGCGAGCTCGGCGATCCAGCGGTGATCGAGCGCGATCAGCGCCGACGGCGCCGTGGTGTAGAACGCGATCGGCTGGCCGTGGGTCGCCGACAGCGCCGCGGAGTTGAACAGGTCGCCCTCCATGAACAGCGCGACGTTCTTGAGCGCGAGCCGCGCCAGCGGGGCCGGCTTGATCAGCGACTCCTGCTCGCGCTCCTCCGGGCTGGCGTTCTCGTGCGCGATCTGGGCCGCGCGGCGCTCCTGGAGGTCGGTCTCGGCGAACACCGCGGCGGCGACCTGGCCGCGCGCGACGTAGACCACCGGCGCGGCCTGGCCGTGCGCCAGGCCGATCGGGTCGAGCACGAACATGTCGCGCTCGAGCGAGCGCAGCGCGATCCCGCCCTGCGACATCGCGTGGATCAGCGCGTCATCGGGGATGCCCTGGAACAGCGGGAGCTGCCGGATCACGCCGTAGTCGGCTTCCAGACCGGGTGGTAGCATCCCGGCCCCGACGGAGGCGCTTCGCTGGATCGCCAAGTTCGATATCTCGCCGGTGAACAGGGGCGCGGGACGCTGCGTATGGCGGTCTTCCGTCCTCACGAGGTACGAGGACCGGAGAGAAGCAAACTACGAGCCCACGCCCCCGCGCGTGTAGACCCTGAATTTACCAGGATGTGCTTCCCATATATAGCGCTGAAGGCCGTCCACTGGGGGATTCACCCCCAGGCCCTCTCGGGACAGCATGCCCGTGCGGTCGTCGCCCGGACCGCCTGCAGCGTGGCGTGTTTCGTTCTGGTGATGCACGTCGCAGAGATCGCCACCGCCGATCCGGGCCCGGCGATCGTGCCCGATCCGCCGAGCGCCACGCGGCCGGTGGTGGTGCCGCCGTCGACGCTCGCGCCGACCTGGGACCTCGATGGCACCTACCTGTGGCTCGGGCCGGTCGGTGCCGCGAGTCACATCGATGCCCGCTGGGACTCGACGTTCGGCGGCGAGGCGGCGCTGGTCGTGGTCCGCGAGCGCGCGCGGCTCGGCGTGCTCGGCGCGAACCTCGGCGCGAGCCGCTGGACCGCGCGAGGAGGTGGCCGCGTGTGGGTCGATGGGCTCATCGGCACCCGGCTCCTGCTCGGCCACATGATGGGAATCTCACTCGGGCCGATCTTGGAGCTGTCGGAGCTGGCGCATCCGCGGCCGGGCGCGTCGATCGGCGTGTGGGGGTTCGTCGGAATCACGCCGTTCGTGCGGCTCGGAACGGTGGCAGATCTGGGGATGTTCGCGGAACTAGGCGTCCATATCGCGCTCCCGGTCCTGCGCCGTTGACAGAACCTGCCCGGCAAGCTACCTACGAGTCCTTTCCGGGGCGTAGCGCAGCCTGGTAGCGCACTTGGTTCGGGACCAAGGAGTCGCAGGTTCAAATCCTGTCGCCCCGACTGCCGCGGAGCCCACCTGGGGCTCCGCGGCGCTTTTGTTTGGTATATCGTGAATCCATGGTCGCTCCCATGGTCGCAGGTGCCGTCGCAGGTGCAGTTCCACTCCGAACAGCTTCCAAGCTGTCGGTCCTCGTCATCGATGACGAGCAAGATATCCGCGAATACCTCCAGGATTTCCTCAGCGCAGAGGGCTTCGAGGTCACGACGCTCGCGGACCCGACGGCTGCGGTCGAGCGGATCCGCGACGAGGTGTTTCATCTCGTCGTACTGGATCTGATGATGCCCAAGCTGTCGGGCCTGGACTTGCTGGCGCAGATCCGCGCGGTCGATGACGACATCGCGGTGATCATCCTGACCGGGTATCCGTCGCTGGAGACCGCGTCGGCATCGATCCAGCACGAGGTCTCGGCGTACATCCACAAGCCGTTCACCCCGGTCGAGTTCCGCGACGTGATCGCGCGGATCGCCAAGAAGAAGGGCCTGGTGCTGCGGCGCGAGGACGAGCTCCACGCCGCGATCGGCCGGCAGATCCGCGAGCTGCGCAAGACCCGGAGCCTGACGCTCAAACAGATGGCGCGGCGCACGAACCTTTCGGTGTCGCTGCTCTCGCAGATCGAGCGCGCCGAGTCGAGCGCCTCGGTCTCGAGCCTGTTCAAGGTCGCGACCGCGCTCGACGTGCGGTTGACCGATCTGTTCGCCGGCTACTAGCGAGCGATCCGGAGCCGTCCGAGCCCGCGGGCGCGGGGCGTGGTCCCCGCGGACCATGTGCTAGCGTCCCGTCGTGCCCGTCAAGATCGCGCCCTCGATCCTGTCTGCAGACTTCGGCCGGCTCGCCGACGAGGTCAAGGCGATCGCCACCGCGGACTACGTCCACGTCGACGTCATGGACGGCCACTTCGTGCCCAACCTGACGATCGGGCCGATCGTGGTCGAGGCGGTCAAGCGCGCCACCACCCTGCCGCTCGACGTCCACCTGATGATCGAGGACGCCGAGCGCTGGGTCCCGGCCTACGCCCGGGCCGGCGCCGATCTGATCGGCGTCCACGTCGAGGCCTGCCCGCACCTGCACCGCACGCTCCACCAGATCCGTGACCTCGGCAAGCGGCCGTGCGTCGTGCTCAACCCGGCGACGCCGCTCGAGGCGATCGAGTGGGTGCTCGGTGACGTCGATCAGGTCCTGATCATGTCGGTCAACCCCGGCTTCGGCGGCCAGCAACTCATCGCCAGCGCGCTCGACAAGATCCGCCGGCTGCGCCGGATGATCGACCAGCGCGGCCTGCGCGTCGACATCGAGATCGACGGCGGCGTCAAGCTCGACAACATCGCCCAGGTCGTCGCCGCCGGCGTCGACGTCGTGGTCAGCGGCTCCGGCGTGTTCGGCACCCACCACTACGCCGAGACCATCGCCGCGATGCGCGCCGCGTCCCACGCGGCGACGGCCGCCGCACGTTGAGCCGCCGCGCGTTGAGCCGCCGCACCTGGTACTTCGTGCCTCGTGCCTCGTGTCTTGCGCCTCGTGCCTCGCACCTCCTGCCTCGCACCTCGTGCCTCGCACCTCGTCGCGTGGCCCTGACCGGTGCACCGCGGTGGGGAGAACGCCACCACGCGCGCTTGCGACGCGGTTCTGGCCCCTCGCTCCGTCTGTTAACGGCCGGATTGCGATCGCGCGTCCGTGCCATCCTCACGACCCGCCGGCGAAGGACCGCCCGGCCTGGGAATCTATCTCCGCTCGTGGCCAGACCGTCGTCGCGGCGCTGCGCGTTGCCGAGGTCTCCGGATCGCTCGAGGCGTCTGCGGCAGGGAGCTAACTCGACCCGGGGCGCTCGAGCCGGGCGATGTAGAATGCGTCGGCGTCGGGCGGCCAGGTCCGGTGCTCGGACGCCAGGCGCAGGCCGGTGCGCTCGATCAGCGCGGCGATCTGCCCCGGCCCCTCGGCGTGCGTGAACGTGCATACCGAGTAGACCAGCGCGCCGCCGGGCGCGAGCCGCGGCACCACGGCGTCGAGTAGCCGGCGCTGGAGCTCGGCCAGCCGCGGGACATCGCCGGGCGTCAGCCGCCACTTGGCGTCGGGGTGGCGCCGCAGCACGCCGAGCCCCGTGCACGGCGCGTCGAGCACGATCACGTCGTAGGCCGCCGCGAGCGGTGCCGCCGGATCGAGCAGATCGCACACCACCGGCCGGAGGCTGGCGATCCCGAGACGGCGCGCGGTGTCGGCGGCCAGGTCGAGCTTGGTCCCCAGCTGGTCGGCGGCGTCGATCTGCCCGGCGTCGTCGCACAGCTCGGCGAGGTGCGTCGATTTGCCGCCGACGCCGGCGCAGGCGTCGAGGATCCGCTGCCCGGCGTGCGGCGCGGCGGCGAGCGCGACCTGCTGCGCCCCGGCGTCCTGCACCGTCCACAGCCCGGCGCGAAACGTCTCGCTCCGCGCCGGATCGCCGAGCCCGTCGAGTACGATCGCCATCGGCGCCGCGGCGACCGGCTCGCCCGTGACCCCGGCCGCCGCGAGCTGCGCGATCAGCTGATCACGGGTGGTCCGCAGCCGGTTGACGCGCGCGATCAGCGGCGCGGGCTTGGCGAACGCCGCCGCGAGCTCGTCGAGCCGATCCGGCGCGGCCGCGGCGAGCTCGTCGACGATCCACGACGGCAGCGAGTGCTCGATCGCGATCCGAGCGCGCGGCTCGTGCCCCGGGTCCGGCAGCGCGGGCTCGCCCGCCGTCGCCAGCTTGCGCAACACCGCGTTGCAGAACCCGGCCAGCTTGGCGCCTCCCGCCGCGCGCGACGCGCGCACCGCGTCGTCGACCGCGGCATAGCCCGGGACACGATCGAGGAACATCATCTGGTAGGCGGCGATCCGCAGCGCGGTCACCACACGCGGCGGCGTCCGCGACAGATCGGCGTGGACCGCGAGCGCGCGATCGATCCGCGCGCGGTTGCGCAGCACGCCGTAGACCAGCTCGGCGGCGAGCCGGCGATCCCGCTCGTCGAGCCCCGACCGCGCGAGCTCGCCGTCGAGCGCCGGCGTCGCCCACGCGCCGCCCCGGTCGACCCGGTCGAGCACGCGCCGCGCCACGTCGCGCGACGTCGTCGCGTGGACCGCGCCGCGCGCGCCACCTCCCGCGGCACCGGTTGGGCCACCGCCTGGGCGATCGCCCCCGCCCGGGCCAGCATTTCGCCCTCCGCCCTCGCCAGCATTTGGCCCCCCGCCCTCGCCAGCATTTCGCCCTCCGCCCTCGCCAGCATTTCGCCCCCCGCCCTCGCCAGCATTTCGCC
>DASWRS010000026.1:0-41240 GCA_036403075.1 Kofleriaceae bacterium | reverse complement strand
CGCGCCGCCCGGCCCTGCCCGCCGGCGGCCGGCTCCCCTGCATCGCCGGCGGCTGCGCCCGCCGCCGCGACCGCGTCGGGACGCAGGCTCGCGGCTGCGGCCTCCGGCACCGCGGCAGCGGCCACAGCCGGCTCCGGCCGCAAAGCGTCGGGCGCCGAGGTCGCCACAGACGTGACCACAGGCTCCGGCCGCGAAGCTTCGGGCGCCGAGCTGGCCCCGGCAGCTTCCGGCGTTACCGGCGCGGCCTCGGTGCGCGCGGCAGCGGCGATGACTGGCTCCGGCCGCGCAGCTTCGGGCATCGAGCCGGCCCCGACAGCTTCCGGCGTCGCTTGCGCAGCGTCGGTGCGCACGGCCGCCGCCACGGCCGGCTCCGGCTGCGCAGTGTCAGACGCCGAGGTCGCCGCAGACGCGACCGCAGGCTCCGGCCGCGCAGCTTCGGGCATCGAGCCGGCCCCGGCAGCTTCCGGCGTGGCTTGCGCGGCGTCGGTGCGCGCAGCAGCGGCCATGGCCGGCTCCGGCGGCGCGGCCTCGGGCGCCGAGCTCGCCGCGGCCGCTTCCGGCGCCTGCGGTGCAGCGTCGGGCAAGCGCTCGGTGGCGATCGGCGCCGACGCCTCGGACGTGCCCGCGACCGGGGTCTTGCGCGACCTGCGCTTGCCCTTGGGCTTCTTGTCGTCGGTCATACGCTGGTGTTCCGGAACGGCGATCGCGCGAGCAGGTGCTGCGAGACCACCCAGATGACGCTGAACACGGCCGTCGCGGACACCGCGGCGTAGCCGACGCCGTACCACGGGTGCTGGGTCAAGCCGCGCTGCTCGACCCAGCCGGCGACGAGCGTGAACTGACCGTTGAACGCGGCGGCGACGAGCAGGCCGATCATCAGCAGGATCCCGCGCACCGGGGCGCTCCGGCGCGAGAACTTCGCACGGCCCATCACGTAGCCGAGCAGGCCGGCGAACGACGCGTGGGCCAAGGTCGTCACCACCGCCCGCGCGGCGCCGATCGACAGGTAGACCTCGTGGTTCTGGCTGGCGAGCCGGTGGTAGTTGAGCCACACCGCGAACCCGGTGCCGCAGGCCATCATGTAGACGATGCCGTCCATCGGCTCGTCGAATTCCCGCGACATGTAGATGGTGTACCGAACCACCGCGTACTTGCACATCTCCTGCGAGAGCCCGGCGATCAGCACCGCATGGAGCACGCGGTCGGGCGTGAACGGCTGCAGCGTGGCGACGCCGAGCGCGGCCGCCGGCGCGAACTGCGACTGCACGAAGTCGGCGAGCGGCGCGGCGACCAGCGCGCCGAGCACGCAGACCCCGGCGACGAGCTGCTTGGGCTCGGGCTCGTGGCGATCCATCAGGTAGAAGAACCCGAGCCAGAACGCCGCCGGGATCGCGGCCATCGCCGCCGCCAGGAGCGGGCCGAGGCTCACGGCGTGAAGCCCGGCGACGAGCTCGACGAGCCAGGCGATCAGCACGAACCCGGCCAGCCCTGCGATCAGCAGGAACTTGGTGCCGACCAGCGTCCGGCCTCGGCGGAGCGACCAGCGCGGCCTTGGCATGCCGAAATTCTACGCTGCCCGAGCTTTGCGCGGGCACCGCCCGCCCCTAGAATCCCTCGGCACCTGTTCCGACTGGGTTTATGGGTAAAATTCGCGGCACCGACGCGCAGTTGCTGACCATGCACGAGTTGGCAGCGTACCTACATCTCGACGAGGCGACCGTCTCCAAGCTGGTCATGCAGGGCAAGATTCCGTCGCTGCAGGTCGACCGGCAGTGGCGGTTCAAGCGCACCGCGATCGACGAATGGATCGAGCAGCAGCTGGTCGGCGACGACGAGAACTTCGCCGATGTCCCCGACGGCATGAAGCTGCCGCTCGAGGACCTCGTCCCCGACCAGGCGATCATCACCAACCTGCGGGCGCGGACGCCGGTCGGCGTGATCGAGGAGCTCGCCGCCCGCGCGTACACCAACGGCTGGCTGTCGGACAAGCCGTGGTTCGTCGGCGCGGTGGTCGAGCGCGAGTCGCTGGCCTCGACCGCGATGGAGGGTGGCGTGGCATTCCTCCATACCCGCGCCAAGGACAAGGGCAAGATCGCGCGGCCGTTCATCGTCGTCGGCCGGTCGTGGGAGGGCATCATGTTCGGCGCGCCGGACAACGCCCCGACCTACCTGTTCTTCTTGCTCGGCCTCAAGTACGACCGCCTGCACCTGCCGATCCTCGGCCGGCTGGCGCGCGCGCTGCGCAACCCGGCGACGATCGCCAAGCTGCGCGCGCTGAGCTCGCCCGACCAGGTGCGCGCGCTGCTGCTCAAGGAGGATGCCGCGGTGCGCATGGGGCACACGCCCGAGATCCAGGAGCCGGGAGCATTCCGGCCCAAGCTCGATCGCACGCTGCGGCTGCGCGCGATCCGCCGGCTGCAGACCCAGAAGCAGGCCGAGATCACGTCCGCCGAGCGCCGGGCCGAGGAAGCCGCGCCCAGAGCGACCCGCGCGGCCAAGGCCGCCGCGAAGGCCGCCGCCGCCCGGGCCGCCAGACCCGAAGCCGCCAGACCCGCCGGCGCCAAGCCCGCCGCCGCCAAGCCCGCCGCCGCCAGGCCCGCCGGCGCCAAGCCCGCCGCCACCAGGCCCGCCGCCGCCGCCAAGCCCGCGCCTGCCAGGCCGGCCAAGCCCGTCGCGGTCCCGACGGCCCCGCCCGACGCCGAGATCGCGACCAAGCCATCGACCCGGACCGCAGCCGCCCGCAAGTGACTCGCCGCGCGCTCGCAACCCGGGCGTGATCTACGTCCGCGCGGCAGGCGCCGGCGTGCGCTATGTTCAAACCATGGGGCGAACTGCCCTGTACCGCGACCCTGCTCCGTTCCGGCCTGCGCGCGCCGAGGTCCAGCTCGACTCCGACGTGCTGTTGCTCACCATGCCGGACGGGCGGCAGCGCCGGCACCCGCTCGACGGCTGCTTCGCGACGTTGCTCGACGGCTTCGTGGCGACCCGCGACCTGCCCGCGATCGATGCCGGGCGACGGTTCGTGCGCATGCTGGTGCTCGAGCGCGATCACGAGCGCCACGCGATCATCACGCCTCCGGATCGCGGCGCGGTCGCGCCCAACGTGGTGCGGCTGCCCGAGGCGCCCGTCGACGCGGCGATCGTCGATGATCACGCGTGGGACGCGCTCGCCGACTGGATCATGGGCGGCGGCCGGCTCGCGGGGTGCTCGATCGCCGACCTCGCGCGGCTCGCCGCGATCGCGTCGGCGCCGTTCGCGGCGCTGATCGGCGAGGTCGCCGCCGAGCGCGCGCTCGAGCTGGTGTGGGCCGCCCGCGGGCCGCTGCGCGACGCCGGCGATCTCGAGTCCGCGCTGCACCCGCTGGTCGCGGCCGCGCGCCACTCGCCGCGCGTCGGCGACGCGCTCGTCGCCGCGTTCGCCCGCGCCGCCGGGGCCGGCCAGCGCCGCCGGCGCGCGTAGCGTGCCCCTCGGATCTCGCTTGAAATCGCGTCATGCGCTGCGCCTCGGTCGCGAAGTGGCCAACCGCGCCGACGCGCGGTAGGTTCGCCGCACGATGCGAAGCGCGATCCTGGCGATCGTCGGAGCGCTGGTGGCGTGCCAGCACAGCGACGTGTCCCGCGAGATCGGCGCGCGCTGCGACTCGGCGAGCGAGTGCGACGAGCGCTGCCTCGGGCCCGGCAACACCTACCCCGGCGGGTTCTGCTCGATCGCGTGCGGCGGCCGCGACGAGTGCCCCGGCGCCACGACCTGCGCCGACCGCGATGGCGGCGTCTGCCTGTTCACGTGCCAGGTCGAGACCGACTGCACGTTCCTCGGCACCGGCTGGCACTGCACGAGCGCCGACCTGCGCGGCGGCGGCATCAAGGTGATGGTATGTCGCGGCGCCTGATCACTCTGGCGCTGGCCTGTGCCGGCGGCGCGGCCCACGCGCAACCGGCACCGGAGCCACCGCCGCCCGCGCCCGCGCCGTCCGTGGATCCAGCGCCGCCGGAGACGGCCCCGAGGGCAGCCGCGCCGGCCCCGGCCGCGGGCACCACGGGCCCGGCGGTCGCGGGGGTGCTCCCCGAGCCGTCCGAGAACGAGATCGGCGATCAGGCGATCTCCGTCGAGATCGGCGCCGCGGCGGGCGGTCGCGTGACACCGGGCGGCCTGCGGATCGCCGGGCAATTCCTGTATCAGCTGTCGGACGAGGACTGGTTCGACGGCACCGCGAGCTTCACGTTCGGCTCGGGGACCGCCGCGTGCTTTCGCGACCGCAAGGACGCCGTGATCTGCAGCCACGGCGTCGCCGATGGCGCCGGGATCGAGGTCACCGCCAGCATCCGCCGGATGTTCGTCGCGCGCGGCGCGTTCCGGCCGTTCGCGCGGGTCGGGGTCGGCTTTGGCCTGATCCGGTTCGATCGCGACAATGTCTCGGGGTACACGGTCCCGGCCCACGCCGGCGGCGGCGTGCGGGTCGCCATCGCCCCGGCGATCGCGATCGTCGCCGAGGGCGAGCTCGCGCTCGGGTTTGCCAGCCTGAGCCGCGGCCTGGGCAGCCAGCCACAGCTCGGCCTCGCGGTCACCGCGGGCGCCGAGTTCCGCCTGCGATGATCGAGCGCGCGCGGCGATGAGCCGGATCGGCTGGCGGCCGCTGGTCGCCTTCGTCCTCGCCACCGCCGCGTTGGCCGGCCTGTCGGCGCTGCTCCGATCCCGATCCGGGCCGCCCGCGCCGGGTGCGCCCAGTGCGCCCAGTGCGCCCAGTGCGCATCGCTCGACCACCACCCTCGCGCTACGCGTCACCGATCGCGGCGCGCCGGTCGCCGCGCGCGTGCTCCTGATCGACGCCCACGGCGCAGCGCTGCACATGGGCAACCTCGACGTCTACGGCCGGCGCCAGGGCGGCGCGGCGTGCGCGATCACCCCCGGCGTCGTTGGCTCGTGGGACGGCCTGATCCTCGCCCGCGGCGTCGCCGACGTCCCGGTCGGCGCCGATGACTGCGTGCCGTCGCCGGCGATCCCGTACGGCCGATACCGGGTGGTCGCGTGGCGCGGCATCGAGTACGAGCGCTTCGAGGGCGAGGTCGACCTGTCCGCGGGCCGCGGCCGGGTCGAGCTCGCGATCGCGCTCGATCGCGCGTGGACGCCGCACGGCACGCTCGCCGCCGATCTCCACGTCCACGCCTTCGCCTCGGGCGACTCGCGGCTGCCCAACCCGCAGCGCGTGATCGCCCAGGCCGCGGCCGGCATCCAGGTCATCGGGCTGTCGGATCACAACATCCACGGCGATCTCGACGCCGAGATCACCGCGCTCGGCCTCGGCCCGGTGATCGCGTCGATCGCCTCCGACGAGCTCAGCTCCGATCAGCTCCACGTCGGCGTCTACCCGGTCCGGGTCGTGCGCGGCGCACCGCACGGCGGCGGCCCTGCCGACGACGCCGTCGCGCACGCCGGCGCCCAGCAGCTGTTCGACACCGCGCGCGCGACCTCGGGCTATCCGGCGGACCGGACGATCGTCCAGCTCAACCACCCGCGGTTCCGCGTCACCGCGCTCTACGACGGCACCGGCTGGAACGGCGTGGCGTGGCCGCCGCCGTTCCCGCTCGGGTTCGACGCCGTCGAGGTCCTCGCCGGCTACTCCGCGTTCAACGTCGTCGGCGATCGCCGGTTCGACGACAGCGTGCGCGACTTCTACACCCTCGTCGATCACGGCCACCTGATCGCCCCGCTCGGCAACAGCGACACCCACGACCTCAACTGGGTGCTCGACGGCACGACCCGCAACTACGTCTACGTCGACGAACCCACGACCGAGCCGTTCGACGAGCCCGGCTTCATCGCCGCGCTGCGCGCCCGCCGCGTGGTCGCGACCAGCGGCCCGTGGCTCGACGTCGAGGCCGCCGCGGCCCGCGGCCAGGCGCCGACCGCCGGCCCGGGCCAGGCGCTGCACGCGCGCGGCACCGCGTGGCTCGACGTCACCGTGTCGCAGGCTCGCTTCGTCCACGTCGATCGGATCCGGATCACGGTGGGCGCGGCCTCGGGCCCCGCGCTGGCGACCACGGTCGATGTCCCCGCCGGCGTGCGCAGCTACCGCTGGGCCGGGGCGATCGACGTCGGCGCCGCCGACACGTGGATCGGCGTGACCGCCGACGGCGACACGCCGCTGCCGCTTGAGCAGACCGGCAGCTACCAGAAGGACCGCTGGAACCGCCCCGGCGTGACCCCGTTCGCGATCGCCGGTCCGATCCTGGTCGACGCCGACGGCGACCACCGCTGGCGGCGCGGCGACGCCGACCTCGCCGTGCCCTGAGCCGAGCGCCCGCTACTTCGTCACGCCGCGCGGCAGGAGCAGCCAGTAGCGGCCCGGGCCGCCCATCCGGCCGCCGAGCTCCGCGGCATCGGCATCGTCGCCCCAGTAGATGTCGCCGCGCACCGCGCCGAGGATGCCCGCGCCGGTGTCCTGGGCGATCAGCAGGTGGTGCCAGACCTCGGTCACGCCCTTCTGGCCGGGCACCGGCGCGTGGGCCTCGACCCAGATCGGCGTCGACATCGCGATGAACGCGCGGTCGACCGCCATCGAGCGCCGCGCGGTCAGGATCGTCTTCTGCGATCCGATCGCGCCCGGCTGCCGCGACACCGAGAAGAACACGTACGACGCGTCCTGGTCGGCGATCTCGTCGAACCGGTCGGGGTGCTCGTGGAACCACTGCCGGATGCCCTGCATCGTGCCCTCGCCGGGCCGGAGGAACCCGCCGCCGCGCAGGATGCCGCCGACGCCGCGGTAGGCGCGGCCGTTCTTGCCGGCGAACTCGAGCCACAGCGCCGTCCCGTCCTCGAGCGTGGCCTTGGCCGAGCCCTCGATCTGCGCGAACAGCAGGTCGACCGGATCGTCGACGTACACGAGCTCGAGCCCGCGCCGGGCGAGCACGCCCTTGCGGATCTCGGCGCGCGTGTAATACGGCACCAGCTCGCCATGGTCCATCCGGCCCCAGATCCGGCGGCCGTGCGCGTCCTTGACGAAGCCGGCGAGGTCGACCATCACGAGGTCGTCGGGCCGGCCGAGCACCGGCGTCTGGAACTTGCCGTGCCGGGTCCGCGACGCGTGGAGCTCGGCGACGTAGTAGCCGGTCAGCTTTCCCGTCGGCCCGGCGGTCCCCGCCGCCTCGTAGGCCACGAACTCGGCCTCGAACATCGCGCGCGCCGCCGCATCGTCGCCGGCCTTGAGCCGCCCCGCCGCCCGGCATGCCGAGCGCCACTGCCGCGCCTTGCCGCCGTGCCCGTCGGTGCCGACCGGCGCGTCGTCGGCCACGCCGGCCAGCTTGTCGCACGACCGGCGAAACGACGGCACCGCCTCCGCCAGGTGGTCGTCGGCCCAGCCCGGCAGGTCCTTCCACGCGACCCGGGTCAACGTCAGCGTGTCGTGCGGCGCGCTGGTGCCCTCCATCGCGGCGGTGTCGTCCGCCGGCACGCACGGCACCGCGGCGAGCGGCGAGCCAGCCGCGCCTTCCGCGGCCCCGGCATCACCCGCTGCCCCGGCTCCGCCGTCACCGGCCGCGCCGGCATCGGTCAGCCCGGCCGGCGGCCCCACCGCGGACCCGGCCGGCGGCGGCAGCGGCCCCGTCGGCGCCTCGGCGCCCCGGCACCCGGCCGCAGCAGCAGCAGCAGCAGCCACGACGACCGCGGCCACGCCGGCGAGACCGGCCAGTCGCGCCGCGGCCCGTACATCGCGGGAGCGACGGTGCAGCGCGAGGTGCGGGACGGGAGCAGCAGGCATGGCGGGCACAGCGACAACGCACGACCGAAGGATCACATTCACCACGCGGCCACCACTCTGCAGGCCATGTGAACACCGCGACGCGGCATCTCGTTGTCGTCCGTCGCGGCGACGTTGACCATCGGGGACATCACGGGCTCCGCGCCTGCCGGAACGGCTCGCATCGCTGCTGAATATATCCAGAATTTCGATCGGACACGCGCCAGGTTCCAGCCGCCAGGCAGGCCGCACGCCAGGGCGCCGGCGATGTCGAGCGGCTCCGGACTTGACACCCCCCGACCCCACCCGCTATCTACTGCGCCCGCACTGGGTCCGTAGCTCAGATGGATAGAGCGCCGGGCTTCGAACCCGTAGGTCGGGCGTTCGAGTCGCCCCGGACTCACTGAAAATCGAATCGTTCCGCAGTCACCGGGGGCATAGCTCAATGGTAGAGCATCGGACTCTTAATCCGCTGGTTGAAGGTTCGAGTCCTTCTGCCCTCACCCCGTGTTCTCGTACAAACCGCGAATTTCATCGGAATTCGCGGTTTCTTCATAGGGTCTCTACCCGGCGCGTGGTCAGAGCGGAGGGCTGCTGCCGCGGTTGGCGAACCAGACGGCAAGGATCTCGACGAGCTGCCGATCCCCGTGGAAGCGGTAGTAGAGGTGCCAACCCGAGTGCAAGAGCAGGCGCCGGACCTCGCCGCGAGCTCGGCCGTGTTGGTGGACCAAGCGCCCGAGCCGAGGGTTCTCACGCAGCAGGTCGCCAGCGTGCTGGAGCTCGGCGATCAATGGGTTGTCCACCAAGTAGCCGTGCTCGGCAATCCATCGCTCGTCCGCCTCGTCGAGCATGCGCTGAGCGTCGGCCGCATAGGCGATCGAGAGGATCACGTCAGCGTGCCGCTCGTGTGGTGCGCTTTGCACGCAACGCGGCCATGACCTCGTCGAACGGCACGGTCTGGCCGGCATCGGCTTGGGCGATCGAGCGGTCGAGCGCCGCGTCCAGCCGCTTGCGCTCGTCGTCGCTCATGTCCTGGTCCACCCGGGCGTCGACGCTCTCCAGGAGCGTGTGGGCGATCTCCAGCCGCACGGACTCGTCGAGCGCGAGGAGCTGCTGAAGGAGCTGTTGCGGCACGGCCATATCCAAGCCTACCCGAAGCCGAGGTCGAAGGTCGACCGAGGTGTTCACGCCGGAGTCACGTGAAACCGGCGGCACCCCCTGCGGCACGGATCGGGGTTTCCGGTGAGACTTCGAGAGCTTGGGACGCGGCGGCCACGGCACTCTGATCCGCTGGTTGAAGCTTCGAGTCGTTCTGCGCTCACCGCCGCAGCGGTGATGACGACCTCGCATCGGAGCCGCGGCTGACTCGGCGCCCGGCCACCGGTCGCGCCGGTATGGGTGGGCGGCGCTGCCGCTGCGCGAGCCCGACCTCGCGGTCGCTGGGGGCTGCGCGCAATCGCTCCACGCACTGCCCAGCGTGCGCGGCGGCGCCCCCGGGTACCCACCGGGTGCGCCTGGGACACCCGGTCGGACGGCACGGTGCGGCGGCCAACCGCGGTGGAGAGCAGATGGAGGGCCTCTGGCGCCGGCAGGAGCCGCCGCCGCGCTCCCGGCCGTCAGAGGTATCGCGATTGCAATTCGGCTGACGTGATGTACGGCTTACCTGGACTTAGCAAGCGAACGAGCGGCGTTCGGGGTGGCGGCGTCGGGTGGTGGCTGGCCTTCACCGGACTGCTGTGCGTGGTGGTGCCCGGCTGCCGCTCGAGGTCGGACGAGCTCGGCGCGGCAAACCAGTACCTCGGCGAGCTGGCCGGCGAATCGGAGCTGGCGACGTGGACGTGCGACGGCAGCCCGTGTCCGTGGGGCTCGTCGTCGAGCAACCACGCGCTCGCCTGGCCGGCGTCCGCGGACCCGGTCGCCACGCGCCTCGGCTACACGGTGTTCCCGCCGGTGTACCTGCCGGCGAGCAGCGCGAACGGCCTGACGATCTCGATCGAATCCGGTAGCGCCTCGATCTTTGCCGGCGAGCCGCTCGCGTCGTCACATCAGTGGCTGGCCACGCTCTCGGCCGGAGACCACTACGAGGTGTCCGGCCTGGACGACGGCGAGGTGCTGAGCGTGCAGTCCGACGCCGGCTTCGCGTATCACGTGACGCCGCCGGCGCCAGCGGAGCCGGGACCCGACGCCGGGCCTGGGCCCGATGCAGGGCCGGCGCCTGATGCGGGACCGACGCCTGATGCCGGACCGGCGCTCACCTCGCGGACCGTCACCTGGACGTGCACCGGCGAGCCATGCCCGTGGGGCGACTCGCTGAGCGGCGAGGCGCTGGTGTGGCCGGACAGCGCCGGGGCGATCGCCACGCGACTGGGCTACACCGTGTCCTCGGGGGTCTACCTCCCGGCGGGCAGCGCGAACGGCGCCTCGCTCTCGCTCGACAGCGGCGCGGCGAGCCTGTACGCCGGACGTCCCGGCGACGATTCGCACCGCTTGCTCGCGACGCTCGCGGCGGAGCAGACGTTTCAGGTCGGCGGGCTGGCCGCCGACGAGGTCCTGAGCGTACAAGCCGGTTCACCGTTCACGTACCGTCTCGCCTTGCCGTCTCCGGGCGATCCCGGGCCCGGTGATCCGGGCGACGCGATCCAGGCGACGCAGGCGCTGTGGCGCTGCAACATCCCCGCGTGCTCCGGCGCCGACTGGACCGGCGCGGTCATCCCGTGGCCGTCGTGGGCCGCGTACCAGAGCAACGCCCGCTCGGGCGACCAGTCGCGCTCGGTGTTCGCGCTCGACGGCACGCCGCTCTACCCGTACATGGGTGCCTGGGCCCAGGGCTGCGAGGTCACCGCCGAGTCCGGGACGGTGCTGATCATCGAATGGCAGCGCGGGACCGACGTGTGGCGGACGACCTGGCTCAGTCCCGGGCAGTCCCACGTCATCCACCTCGTCCCGCCCGAGAACGGCGCGATGATCGAGACCTCCGACGACTCGCCCGGCTTCAGTGTGTCGCTGAAGAACTGCACGCCGCAGCCGCTCGCGCCGTAGCCGGCCCCGTGCCGGGAGATCGACCGGCGACCCCGCGGCGGTCGAGCGGGCCTGCGGGCTGCGCCGGCGTCGGGTCACGCCGAGCGCGCGGCGTGATCGGCGGTCGGTCGGTAGCGCTGGGCGCGCGGATCCCAGGCCAGGACGTGCGGGCCGTCGGCGAGGTCGAGGCTGCGATCGAGCGCGTGCTTGATCGGCCGGTAGCCATCGGTCATCGGCAGGGCCTCGACGATGCAGAGCCGCCGCGGCCGGGCGTACTCGGGGAGCGTGGCGACCGCACGCGACAGGGCGTCGAGGTCGAGCGCCGCGCCGGGCTGAAGCTGGACCGCGGCGACCGGGATCTGGTGCGCGGTGCCACCGGGATCGTGGGCTTCGTGGGCTTCGGCTGCGCCGAGGCCGGCGCCGGCGGGGCGGCCGACGACGGCGCACAGCGCGATGCCGGGCACGTCGTAGATCGCGTCCTCGATCCGGGTCGAGGCGATCGGGCCGTGGCCGGTGTTGATCCTGTGATGCTGATGGTCGACGAACCAGTGGTCGCCCTCGGCGTCGACCCGGAACAGGTCGCCGGTGACGAACCAGCGGTCGCCGGAGGCGAAGGCGTCGTTCACGATCCGGCGCGGATCGATGTAGGCCAGGTCGGCGCCCGCGCGGCCTGGAGCGCCGTCGGACGCGGCGAGCTGGGCCATGAGCATGCCGGGCTCGTCGAGCCGGGCGTGGACCAGGTGGCCCGCGCCGTCGCGGACGAAGTCGTCGCCGGCGAGCGACCACGCGGCGATCGCGACGTCGGGGCTGCCCGGCAACGGCCGGCCGACCGAGCCGAGCTTCTTGCCGCGCGCGTTGGCCAGGACGGTGTTGGCCTCGGTGGACGCGTACATCTCGAGCACGCCGACCGGGCCGAAGCGGTCGACCAGGCGGCGCCACACCGCGCCACGCAGGCCGCTGCCGGCGAACAGCCGCACCGGGTGATTGGCCTCGCCCACCACCGGCGCGGCATCGACCAGCCGGCGGCACATCTCGCCCGCGTAGTACACGACGGTGACGCCGTGGCGCCGGACCTCGTCCCAGAACGTCTCGGCCCAGTCCGGCCGGTCGAACGCGCTGGCGAGCGCGAGCCGGGCGCCGCCGATCAGCGCGCTGCCGGTCGCGACCAGCGTGCCCGAGGGGTGATGCAGTGGCAGGCAGCAGTACACGGTGTCGCGCGCGGTCAGCGTGGCGGCGGCCGCGGCGCCGAGCGCCGAGAATGCCCAGCGGCGGTTGGTGATCCGCATGGCGCGGGGCGGGGCCGCGCCGCCGGCGGACACGAACACCATCGCGAGGTCGCGCGCGCGGCCCGGATCCGGCCGGTACCATGCGGGCAGGGCCACGGCGTCCGGATCGATCGCCTCGAGGTCGACGACGCCGGCCGGCAGCGCGCGGGAGGCGCCGGGCTGCCACGGGACCTCGCCGACCCCGCCCAGCACGAGCACCGGGCCCGGGACCGCGGCGCGGGCCCGCGCGGCGCCATCGGGATCGACGATCAGGGTCGCGGCCTCACCGAGCTCGAGCGCGCGCGCCAGGAGATCGTCGGGGGTCGCGGGTGACAGCAGCACGGCGACCGCGCCGATCCGGTTGATCGCGGTGACTGCCGAGAGATGGCTCGGCCGCGACTTCATCATCACGCCGACCTGGTCGCCGGGGCGGATGCCGCTCGCGACCAGGCCGCGGACGACGGCGTCGACCCGGCGGTTGGCGTCGGCGTAGCTGAACGCGCGGCCGCGGAACAGGAAGAACGTTCGATCGCCGATGTCGCGCGCCTGGTCGGCCAGGGTCTTGCCGAGCGAGATCCGCGCGTCATCCTGGAGGTTGCGCAGCCGGGCGAGCCGCGGCAGCTGGTAGCGCGCGTTGTCGAGGTAGGCGCCGAGATCCTCGGACAGCTCGGACAGCCGGTCGACCACGCCCCGGGCGGTCTTGTCGAGCAGCTCGCGCGCGAGGTCGAGGTCGCGCGTGGCGTGCTCGCCACCGCCGCCGCCGCCGTCGTCGTCGTCGTCGGGATCGGCGACGCGCTCGGCGCGGACGTCGATCGCGCCGGCCGGCGGTCCGCCCAGGCCCTCGCGCCAGCGCATCCAGTCGACGACCCGCGGCCAGGTGACGCCGAGCGCGCCCGAGCCGACGACCAGGCCGAAGTGGCCGGCCGCGACCGGCAGCTCGTACATCACGCGGACCCGCGGGCAGGCGCGCCGGATCCCGCGGACCGAGGCCGGGCGCCCCATCTCGTCGCGGCTGCCGATGACGTACAGGATCGGGCACGCGATGTCGGCGAGCGTGACGCTGTGGCCGTCGATCACGAAGCCGCCCGAGGCCAGGCGGTTGCCGACGACGAGCTCGTCGACGAACTTGCGGAACGCCGGGCCGGGCCAGGCCACGAAGCCCTCGCCGCCGAGGAACAGCCGCCGGGCCTCGCGCTTCTCGAGCGCCTCGCGATCGTGGAGGTTCTTGACGAAGTCGACGAGCTGGCCCAGCTCCTTGCGGGCCGACAGCAGCTTGAACCCGGTCGCGGTCAGAAACCCGGGCAGGCCCTCGATCCGCGCCAGCGGCCACGACAGCGCCGCGCGAAGGCCGCCGATCAGCCGCTCGGTGGTGTCCTCGCCGACCTGCAGCGTGCGGTGGAGATCGACCGGGCTGCCGAACGTGACGATCGAGGCGATGCCGGCCCCTCGCCGGAACGCCGCGGCCTGGTAGCAGAACATCCCGCCCTGCGAGTAGCCGGCGAGGTGGACGTCGCGGCCGGTCGCCGCGCGCACCCGCTCGACCGCCTCGGACACCGCGCGCACGTGATCATCGAGGGTGCGGCTCATGCCGCCTTCCTCGCGCTCGGGCGCGCCGAAGTCGACCAGCCAGACGTCGATGCCCGCCCGGGTCAGGTACGCGACCGCGCTGACGTCGGGCGAGATGTCATAGACCTCGGCGGCGATCATCAGCGGCGGGACCAGCAGCAGCGGAGCGGCGGGCCGCGCCGCCGGCGGCGACTCGGCGGCGTCCGCCGGCCGGGCGTAGCGCCGCAGCCGGTACACGCGCTCCTCGTGGATCCGCTCGAACGGCGCGCCGTAGGGCGCGGTCAGCCGGCCGGCACGCGCGAGCTCGAGCGCGTTCTGCCACGCAAGCCCGAGCCGGCGCAGGCGCCGGGCCCAGCGAACCTGGCGGCGCCGGCGTTCGGTCGGGTTGCCTCGGCGCGGCGCGGTCATCGCCGGAAGTATAGAGGCGCACCGCGCGATGCGGCGCGATGCGGCGCGATCGACGAAACGTCAGCGGCGTGGCGGCGGGGGCGGCTGGGGCGGGTACGGCTGCGGCGGTGGCGCGTAGCCCGGCGGCGGTGGCGCGTAGCCCGGCTGCGGCGCGTAGCCCTGCGGCGGTGGGCCACCATTCGCGGGGGTCAGACCGAGCACGATCGGCGTGTCGTCGAACGCGTTGACGTTGCCGGTGACGAGATCGATGATGACGCCGAGCGGGCTCAGCAGCACGATGTTGACCCAGAACCAGCCGTTGATGGTCTTGTCGCGCGCGATCATGACGGGCGCGAACCCGGGCAGCTCGATCCGGATGATGCCGCTGTTGCGGCCGCGGTCGAGCGTGATCATCGTCGGGGTCTGACCGACCGGCATGTTGTCGACGAACACCGTCGCGCCCGGCGGGTTCGTCGTCACCGGGATCCGATCCGGTCCGCCGGCCATGATGGTGGCGCAACCCGACAACCCGATGACCAGAGCCAGACCAATCGCGATACAAGGACCCGCTGAACGCATGAGCCACCCCTTTCGTGACGAGGCTCCGCTTTCGCGTGGAACCGGGTCGTTGTCAAGCCTCGGACGACGGGGCGGCGGCGGCGGCTATCCCGGCTCGCCGGCCAGCCGGTACCCGACGCCGCGCTTGCTCTCGATCAGGTCGTCGGCGTGCACGCTGGCGAGCTTGCGGCGCACCCGGTGCACCAGCTCGCGGACGTTCTCGCTGTCGGCCTGGACCGAGCGGAACGACAGCGCGTCGGCGATCTCGTGCCAGGCGACGTAGGCGAGCTCGGCGTCGCTGACGGTGCGGCGGCGCTCGACCAGGAGCTGGAGCAGGCCGAACTCCATCGCCGCGAGCTCGATCGAGGCGTCGCCGATCCGCAGCACGCCGCCGTCGACGCGCTGGCGCAGATCGAGCTGGTGGCCGCGCGGCGTGGTGACCTTGGCGCTGAACACCAGCTCGTCGCGCCGGGTCGGCGCGGTCCGGCCCGAGCCGCGGGGCGGCTCGATCTTGGGCAGCGCGTCGGGCCAGAAGTAGAACTTGACGTCGCCGAGCCGGATCGTCGCGCCGCCGGTCAGGTCCTGCTCGGTGATCCGGGCACCCTCGACCTCGGTGCCGTTGCGGCTCGCGTTGTCGACGATGTGCCAGCGGCCGCTGACCAGCTTCATCGCGGCGTGCTCGCTCGACACCGACGCGTGCAGCACGGCGATGTCGACCCGAGGGTCGCGGCCGATCCGGCTGCCGTCGGAGATCGCGTGAGCGACGCCCCACGCATCGATCAGCGAGGCAACAGGGTTGGCCACCCGCGAGAAGATCTGCTCGCTGGTGATTCCAGGCGACGCGATCGCGACGCCATGGGACGTGCACAGCACTCCGATGGAGCGCGCGGACGAGCAGAGCAGGCAACTGACCATGCTGATAGACGATCGCCTGTTAGGTAGATCGGCGCAAGAGACTGGAGTTACCAGCTGCCACCCGCCATGACCCCGACCTGGCCGTGCTCCCCCGCGAAAGGTGCGACCGTCACCGCGGGTCCGGGCACGGCCTTCTGGAACCGGATGTCGGGTTCGGCATCGCTTGTCATGAAGATCCCCAGGCCGAAACCGCCCCACATGCCGGCGGTCATACAGCCAGCAACCAAATCTCCGTTGGAGCTGTCGCCGTCGCCTCGCTTGGTGGCCAGGCCTACCAGCAGACCCCCGAGGAACGCGCCCACGGCGGTCGAGGCGAGCACGGTTCGCGACCGCCGCGGCGACCAGTTGAGCTGGGGAGCGATCAGCGCACCGCCGAGCACACCGGCATCCAGCCCCAGCGCCAGGACGCCATCCTCCCAGCCCCCGAACTTGCCGTCGCGGCTGCCCGTGATCGCGGTGAACGCCGCCGTGGCGCTGCCGAGCAGCGCGACGTTTCCCACGAAGGTCGACTGCCCCGAGGTCAGGTCGGTGCTCTGGCCGTAGGCGAAGCCGGCGCCGGTGCCGATCGCGCTGCCGAGGAGCAGCAGGCCGAGCACCTGGTCGGCGTCGGTCCAGTTGGTCGGCTGGATCAGCAGCGCAGCGTTGGCCGAGCCGACCATCAGGCCGAGCGTCGTCGCGTGCGCCGCTCCCGGCGCCCGGTCGTACTTCTCGGACAAGAGCCAGCCGAGCGCGCCGCCGCCCGCCATCCCGGCCGCGACGATGAAGGTCCCCGCCGAGCCATTGGTGATGTCCTGCCGGACCAGCAGGTCGATCGACGCGAGCGTGCCGACCGCGGCAAAGTCCATGATGATCTCGGGGCTCGAGCCGCTGCGACGAATCGACGCATCGAGCCCCGTCGGAGGCGGATACGGTCTGGGTGCCGCATATGGCTGCACCTGAGGATACATCTGCAATGGCGGATAGCCGGATGGCTGTTGCGCGGGCTGCGGATACGGTTGCGGTGCGGGCTGCGGATACGGCGGCTGCGCGGGTTGCGGATACGGCGCCTGCGCGGGTTGCGGATACGGCGCCTGCTGCGCCGGCCGCGCGGGCTGCGGATACGGCTGGGGCGCAGGCGCGGGCCCCATCGGCGCCTGACCGAGCAGCACGGCCGCGTCGGCCGACGGTGCCGCGCGTGCGGTGTCGAGCGCGCGATCGTGCGCGGTGTCGAGCGCGAGCTCGCGCGCGGGTCGCGCGCCGGGCTCCGGCGTCACCGCCTGCGGCCGCGGCAGACAACCGATCACGACCACGCTCAACAGCAGTGTGAGTGTTCGCATCCGATCATCTTCGCCGAGGAACCGTTGACGAAGAAGCGATCGAGCGTGAGAGTCCGGTGATAGCCTCGTTCGTCAGGTTTTCGACAGGTGGTAATTGCCAGCGGTTTGGTGACACGGATCGGCAGCCCCCGGCAGGCGCGGATCGCGGCGCCACCGGCGCCGCCGCTCACGGCTTCTTGGAGCCGGACTTGCGCCGGCGAGCGTCGTCGCGGATCCGCGTCAGCTGCACCGCCACCTCGTCGCGTCGACGCTGGGGCTGCTGCACCTCGCTCATGATGTCGAACCGGGCGAGCCGGCCGAGCAGATCGCCTTGCTCGTCTTTGGCAAGCTCGCGGATCTCGCGCCCGACGGCATAGAACAGGTTGCCGAGATCGTCGGGTGAGATCCCGGCCGATGCCGGCACCGCGCGCGTGGTGTCCGGCCTGGCCGGCTTCGCGGCCGCCGCCTCGGGCTCGGGGTCGCGCGGCGCCGGCGCGCCGTCCTGCACGCGTCCGGGCGCCGGCTCGCTCGCCGGGTGCGCGGCGCTGGCTTCGCGCGGCGCGGCTTCACCGTCCCGGGTCCGCACGCGCGCCGGCGGCGCCGGGATGCGCCGGGTCGCGTCGGTGTTCGGAGCGCGGCGGCGCTTCTCTGCGGCAGCGGGGATGGTCGGGCCGCCGGCCCGAGCCGGTGCCTTCGGTATGGCGCCGGTCGCCGCCGGCTGGATCGCGGCAGACTCCGCCGGACGGGTCGCGGCAGGCTCGGCCGGGCGGGTCGCGGCAGGCTTATCCGTCGGGCTCGTCGCCGAGCTCGCCGTGGGGCCGGCCACCGCGGCCGGTGCGCGCGGCGCGGTGACGGCCACGGCGCGGTCGCCGGCGATCGGGTCGTCGGGGTGGTTGTCGGGGTGGTTGCCGGTGAGCGAGATGATCGCCGCGGCCGCGATGCTCGCGGTGCCGATCACGGCGCCGCCGATCAGCCACGACCGGCGGCGGCTCGGGCGCGCGGCCGGCCAGCCGAGCGGCGTCTGCAGCGCGGTTTCGCGACCGGCAGCGCGAGCCGCCGGCGGCCGGGCGAGCGGGCTCGCGTACACCGGCATCGCCGACATCGCCGGCACGCCGTCCGCGGCGCTCCACGGTGCGGGGGCGGACTCGACCACGGCCACCGGCTCCGGCACCGGCCCGGCCGGCGCGCGCGGCACGATCGGCTGGCTCGTCCCGGGCGTCGGCTTCATCCGCGTGGTCACCGACGACAGAGCCTCGGCCGCGGCGGGGTCCTCGAGCGTCACCGATTCGGTCACCGCGGGCGCGCGGCCGCTCCGGGCCGGCGGCACCCCGAGGAGCTTCGCGGCCGCCGGCCGGTCGCGCTCGATCAGGTCGAGCAGCTCACGCGCCGCCCGCGCGGTCGCCGGGCGGGTCTCGCGCCGCTTGGCCATGAGCAGCCGCGCGAAGCCCTCGAGCAGCGGATCGACCTCGAGGTGCGGGACCCGCTTGTAGATCGGCGGCGGATCGAGCAGCAGGTTGGCGCGCGCGACCTCGGCACCCTTGCCGTCGAACGGCAGCCGGCCCGACAGCATCTCGTAGGTCACGATGCCGAGCGCGAACAGATCGATCCGGTGGTCGATCGGATCGGCGACCGCCTGCTCGGGCGCCATGTAGTGCGGCGTGCCGAGCACCAGGCCGTTGGTGGTCAGCCGGCCGACGCCGTCGCCCGCGTCGCCGCCCTCGCGGAGCAGCGCGATCCCGAAGTCGACGATCCGCGGGATCTCGGCGCCGTGGGCGTCGCGCTCGACGATCACGTTCTCGGGCTTGAAGTCGCGATGGATCAGTCCCTGCTCGTGGGCGTGATGGAGCCCGTCGAGCATCTGGCGGACCAGCCGGATGATGCGCTCGGGCGGCATCGGCGCCTCGTCGAGCAGCTTGGCCAGGTCGTTGCCCTCGGCGAACTCCATCACCATGTAGCGCGTGCCGTCGATGTCGCCGACGTCGACCACACCGACCACGTTGGGGTGGTGCAGCCGCCCGGCGAGCTCGGCCTCGCGCTCGAAGCGCTGCGCGACCTTGGTGTCCTGGAGCGCGCGCGCGTTCAGCACCTTGACCGCGAACGGCCGGCCGACCTTGACGTGGCGCGCCTTGTAGACCACGCCCATCGCGCCCTCGCCGAGCCGGTGCAAGATCTGGTAGCGGTCGCCGAGGACCAGGCCGATCAGGTTGTCGGTCGGCTGGCGCTCGGCGCCCATCAGAAGCTCCCGATCGCGGTGATCGCGGCCCCGCCCGGGGTCGGCTCGACGATCACGTGCGACGCTTCGCCCGAGGTCGCGTACAGCACCGCGGTGGCGATCGTGCCGCCGACCGCGATCAGCCAGCCGGCGTCGGCGATCAGCGCGATCCGACGGATCGAGTCGCGGCGGCTCTGCGTGCACGCTGTGCCGGCGTGGGCCTGCGCCTCGCAGTCGGAGTAACGCGAACGCGTGACCAGGCCGAGCGAGATGCCGGTGCCGAGGCCGACCACGGTCGCGGCGGCGGTGAGGTACGACGGCATCGCGAGGTGGCGAGCGACGGGCGCGGACATCCGGCCCAGGCTGGCCTGCGGTTTGGGCCGGACCTTGGCGTCGGGCAGGAGCGACGGCGCCGCGGCCGCGAACCGCGACGCGGCGTCGGCGAGCGTGGTGAGGTCGATCGCCGGCCGCGGCGCGCTGCGATGGGCCACCGGATCGACCCACGTGCTGTCGACCTGGATCGCGCCGCTCGCGCCGGTGTCGATCATGACCACGAACAGCAGCTGCTGGGCATCGAGCCGCCGCGCGACGTCGGACACGCAGGCCGGGCTCGCGACGCAGCCGGGGCTCAGACCCTCCGGCGGCAGCCGGCGGCGGACCTCGACGCCCCCGATCGCGTCGACCTCGAGCTCGCCGCGCAGCGCGGTCGCGAGGTCCTGCGCCAGCGCGTCGACCCGCGCGGTCTCCATGTTGACCGCGATCATCGGCACCACCGCGACCTTGATCCGCACCGACACCGGCTGCGCGCCGGCCAGGTGGGGCAGCGCAACCAGCACGGCGGCGAGGACCAGGGAGCGCATCATGAGGATAGTACCGAGGAGGTTGTCGACGGTCGCTGATACCCGCTGACGCGGGCGTTAGAGAAACGTTAGAGCGGGTCGCGGCCGCGACGCAGCTGCTTCGGCTTGTCCTTGGCCTTGTCGCCGGTGAACAGCCGCTGCCGCGCGCCGGCGCGATTGTACTGCAACGCGTACACCACACCGGCGATGGCCGACAGCGGCAGGACCACCATCAGGACCGGCATCATCAGGAACACCGGCAGCAGCTTCGACGCGAGCGCGGCGAGCGCGACCCACGCGACGGTTGCCGGCACCGCCTCGCGCATCGACCCGGCGTAGAGCCAGCCGACCGGGCCGAGCGCGAGCGACGCGACCCCGGACTTGATCCACGACTTGTCGCCCTTGCCCGGCCTGCGCTGGAGCTCCTGTTTGACGCGGTTGGCCTTGGACGCGAGCTCGAGCGCGCCGCCGAGGTTCTCGAGGTGATCGATCTCACCCGGCTCGTCGGTGATCGGCGCCACGCGCCTGCGCGGCGGCGGTTCGTCGTGTGCGGCGGATGTCACGCGCTGGTCGCGCAACTTGGCGATCGCCGCGGCCTTGCGCGCGCGCTGCGCATCGGCGTCGGCCTTCACCTCGGCCTCGAGCGCGGCGAGGCGCTCCATCACGGCGCGGTCATCATCAGCCACGCCTCCGACTATGGCATGATCCACCGGAATGTCGCTGCGCACCCTCTCGCTCGGTCTGGTCGCATCGCTGGTGCTCGGCTGCGGTGGCGGACCGCCCCGCTCCGACGAGCCGACCACGGCCAAGGAGAAGCAGCGTCGCGAGGCCGCGGCCGCCGGTGAGGCCGGCCCGAACGCGGGCAAATGGGGGGGATGGCGCTACACCGGTGATCGCGACGAGTGCTTCTTCCTCGTCGGCCGGCGCTGCTTCAAGACCGAGGCCTCGGCGTGCGCGGCCGCTCGTTGCGGCAAGCGCACGTGCGAGACCCGCGGAGGCGGCCCGGCGACCGTCGCGTGCGCGAAGTGACCGGGTGCGCGGGGGCTACGCTGCCTTGGGCGCGATGACCTTGGGGATCCGGACCCGCGGCCCGATGTGGAACGCGAGCTTCTTGACGTTGCGGTAGAACTCGCCGTCGATGATCGGCGCGAGCAGGTCATCGCCGGTCGCCTCCATCACCAGCTCGCGGCACGGCCGGTCGAGGATGTTGCGGCCGCGCATCTCCTCGCCGCGCGCCATCCGCGGCAGGTTGCGGATGATGCCCCACGGGCTCGGCGTGCCGACGATCGCGTTCATCAGCCCGGGCTGGTCGGCCTTGCCGAAGAACCGGAGCACGTTGCCGAGGTTGATCGACATCGACGCGATGTGCACGCCGGTGAACCGGTCGCCCGGCAGCTTCATACCGTCGATCAGGACCCGGCACTGCGTCGGCTCGAACACCTCGCGCGCGTAGCTCTTCCACGCGCCGAACGGCAGCCGCGACAGCGGCGACAGCGCGATCGGCGCCGACGCCACGGTGTTCGCGACGACCTTCATGATCGTGCGCGGGTTGGGATCCGGATCGTCGTAGTACTTGGCGTAGAACCGCTGGCCGACGCCGCCGGCGGCCGACGCGAAGCCGTAGGTCCGGAACGGGATGTCGGCGCCATCGACCACCTGGATGCCGTCGATCACCATCGAGTCGACCTCGGTCTCCTCGATCTGCGTGTTGCGCTCGACGTTGCGGCGCAGGGTCGCGAGGATGCCCTCGGCGTCGCCCTCGATGCCGACGTTGTTGGCGACGAAGTCGATCGTGCCGCCCTTGGTCGGCAAGGTCATCGGCAGGCTGAACGACTGGCCGACGAACTCGTCCTCCTGCAGCACCTCCATGCCCATGCGGAGCATCCAGTGCAGCGCGCCGTCGCCGCCATCGGCGACCCAGTAGCGCGCCCGCTTGCGCAGGAAGTCGCGAAGCACCGGCTTGATCGACGCCACCGAGCTGGTGGTGTGGACCTCGCCGAGATCACCGATGATCCGCCGCAGACGATCCGCCCGGTCTGGCCGGTTGCGGTTCTTGCGGCTGTTCGGATTGGTGATGACGCCGATTTCCATCTGGGCCCAGCCATTTGCAAAACCTGGGCGAGACGCAGCGCGTCGTAACTTGTCAAGATCACGTGACACGAACGCCACGTACGTAGCTCAGTGCGTAGCGACTTACGCAGCGACTGGATAAGCCACGCGCCGGTGCACGGCCTGTTCGACGGCCGGCTCTCGCCGCAGTAGCCGGCGGTGCGCGGCCGGCGCATCCTGGAAACACCTCCAACATGCGCGCCATCGCGATCGGTATGTGCCTGGCGGCCTGTGGCGGCGCGGCCTCCGTGCCGGCGAAGCCGACCTCGGCGCGGCCGCCGGCTCCGACTGTTCCCGACCGTCCGCCGATCGATCCGATCGCCGCGCTCGCGCCCGACACAGTCGGCGAGCTGTCGTGGATCGTCCCCGGGCCGATCCAGCTCGAGCTCGGTGGCACCGCGATCGCGGCCGCCGGCTCGGGCCGGCCGATCGAGGTCGCGCCGATCGACCAGCAGGGCAACCTCGAGCGCGTCGCCGTGCGGCTGGAGCACGCGCGATTCTCGGTGTGGATCGATCGCGCGCACATGCTGTCGCTCCTGATCCGAGATCAGCGGATCGATCCGCCCGGCGTGCCGGTCACCGGCAGCGACGCCCGGGTGGTGCTCCACGCCGGCGCGATGGTGCGCCGGCTCGCGCACCGTGACCGCTCGACCCAGGTGCGCTACCTCGGCGCGCTCCAGGTCGAGGGCTGGGTCCCCGACGCCGTGCTCGCCGACCGCAGCGACCCGCATGCCGGCGGCGGTCCCCACGACGGCGGCGGCCGGATCCCGACCGGCCGCAAGAACCTCATGGTCATCCCCGGCGCGATCATCCGCTCCGAGCCGCGCTGGGTCGGCAGCGAGCTGGCGATCATGGCCAGCGGCTACATCCTCGACTCGATCCGCGACCTCGACGACGCGTGGACCGAGGTCAGCTACGAGGACAGCGAGGTCACCGTCCACGGCTTCGTGTCGCGGCGCGATCCGCCGGGCCGCGTCCACCGCTGGCGCGAGACCGACGCCACGCCGACCGCAACGCCCAACACCACCGTGGCGAGCGGCACCTGCCTCTACGCCCGTGCCGGCGGCGAGCCGATCGGCTACATCGTCGGCGCCCGCCCGGTCGACCTCGACGATGGCGACGCGAGCGGAAGCTGGTGGACGCTCACGATCGACACGCCGTGGGGCCCGCTCGGCTTCGCCGCCCACGGCCCGAGCAAGACCGAGCTGGCGACCTGCGGCCCGGCGTAGCGCGCGCTCCACGGCTGCGGATCCGGCAGGAAGCGCTGCAGCTCCCGCAGGGACCGCATGCCGTTTGTTTCATGATATCGATGATTTGGCGATGGCATCCGCGCTGCATTATGTCCGGTTCGTCAGCCAACAAGGAACATCGTCATGAACACCAAGGCCATCGTCGCTTCGCTCATCCTCGGTTCGTCTTCGCTCGCCATGGCGGCCCCGGCGGCCCCCGGCGTGACCGTCGCGACGGACCGCTACGGCGCCGCCGACATCCGCGACCACCGCGGCGACACCACCCCGTACTATCGCGTGCCGGCGGACCGGCCGGTGATCCAGCCGGCGACCTGGATCGGTGGGCACACGCTGCCGCCGGTGTATCGCTCGGTGACGCTGGCCAGCGGGCTCCGCCTGGCGGCCAACAGCCAGACCACGGTCAACGTCGGCGCGCAGCTCGGCCGGTTCGGCAAGCTCGAGATCAAGCCGACCAGCGGCCGGGTCCAGGTCCGCCAGGTCTACGTCCAGTTCGCCAACGACCAGGTCCAGATCCTGCGCAACGTCGACCGCACGCTCGCCGGCAACGACTGCCTGACCGTCGACCTCGACGGTGACCGCCGCGCCATCAAGCGCGTCATCGTGTACGGCAGCTTCGGCAACCAGGGCTGGCGGCGGACCGCCGGCACGTTCAGCCTGACCGCGTCGTGAGCGGGCTCGGCGCTACGAGCCGGTGAACTTCGGCGGGCGCTTCGCGAGCAGGGCCGCGATGCCCTCGCGCGCGTCGTCGGTGCGCAGCGACTCGGCCTGGGCATAGGCCTCGAGGCGCGCGGCATCGCGGACGTGGAGCTCGAGGCCGCGCTGGATCGCGCGCTTGGTGGCGCGAACGGCGATCGGGGCGTTGTCGGCGATGGTGCGGGCCAGCGCGAGGGCCTCGGGCAGGACGTCGTCGGCCGCGACCGCGCGGTTGAGGATGCCGATGCGCTCGGCCTCCGTGCCGTCGACGAGGCGGCCGGTGAGCAGAAGCTCGCTGGCGCGCGCAACGCCGACCAGGCGCGGCAGCAGGTAGCTGATCGCCATGCCGGGGGCGAGGCCGAGCTTGACGAAGTTGGCGCCGTACCGGGCGTCGCGCGCGCCGATCCGCAGGTCGCAGACCAGGGCGAGACCGAAGCCGCCGCCGATCGTGTGGCCGTTGAGCGCGCCGATCACCGGCGCGGCGATGTCGAGCAGCGACAGGAACGGCTCGTACATCGCGTACGACCGATCGCTCGGGGCCTGGTGCGCATCGGCCTCGCGCTGGACGGTCGACTTGAAGTCGGCGCCGGCCGAGAAGCACGCGCCGGTGCCGGTCACGATCAGGCAGCGCAGCTCGGCGGCGCGGGCCGCGGCACTCGCAGCGGCGAACGCGTCGAGCAGCTCGGGCGTCATGCTGTTGCGGTTGTCGGGCCGGTTCAGCGTGAGCACGCCGATGGCGTCGGAGACGGAGAACCGGACAGCGGGATCGGACATGGACGCGAGCCTACATCGCCGTATTCACGGCTGCGGATCCCGCAGGCATCGCTGCAGCTCCCGCAGGGGCCTCGCCTGGTTTGTAGCGGCATTTCAGCGGGTTAGACATGGCACCAGCGCTGCACTATCTCGGTTCGCAAGCCAACAAGGAACATCGTCATGAACACCAAGCTCATTCTCGCTTCGCTCATCCTCGGTTCGTCTTCGCTCGCCATGGCGGCCCCGGCGGCCCCAGGGGTGACCGTCACGACGGAGAGCTACGGCGCCGCCGACATCCGCGACCACCGCGGCGACACCACCCCGTACTTCCGCGGCCCCGCCGCCGAGCCCCTGATCCAGCCGGTCTACTACCGCGACCGCGACCCGGGCGACCCGTACATCGACCAGCGCGACCAGCGCGACCAGCGCGACCCGTACATCGACCAGCGCGACCAGCGCGACCAGCGCGACCAGGGCGGCGGCTGGGACCAGGGCGGCCGCTGGGACCAGAGCGGCGGCTGGCGCGGCCGGTGGATGCCGCCGCAGTATCGCGCGGTGACGCTGGCCAGCGGGCTGCCGCTGGCGGCCAACAGCCAGACCACCGTCAACGTCGGCGCCCAGCTCGGCCGGTTCGGCAAGCTCGACATCAAGCCGACCAGCGGCCGGGTCATGGTCCGCCAGGTCTACGTCCAGTTCGCCAATGACCAGGTCCAGATCCTGCGCAACGTCGACCGGATGCTGACCGGCCACGACTGCCTGACCGTCGACCTCGACGGTGACCGCCGCGCCATCAAGCGCGTCATCGTCTACGGCGCGTTCGGCAACCAGGGCTGGCGGCGGACCAGCGGCACGTTCAGCCTGACCGCGTCGTAGTCACCGCACCGCGGGCGAGCCGGCGAGATGCCTCGAGCGTCTCGCCGGTCGGCGTTTCGGCGCGCGCCACGTCGCAAGCCGCGGTGCGTCGTGGCGGAGGCATGCGCCGTGCACATACCCCGAGCATGAACAACCTGCAGCTTCAGCTTCGAAACACCCAGTCCGGAAAAGTCGGTTACGCGCTCGCCTGGTTGCTGGGAGTGCCGATTCCCATCCTCCTGATCGTCTATCTGATCTCGCGCTGCTGAGCGAAGCCGCTCATGCGCCGCCCAGCTCGTCCAGGAACTGCTGGGCGTCGGAGAACGCCGGGTCCTCGCGCAGCGCCTTCTTGGCCCACAGCTCGGCCTTGGCGCGGTTGCCGCGAAAGTGCTCGATCCGCGCCTCCCACAACAGGGCCATCGGCCGCGTGATCGGGGATGGGTTGTCCATCAGCGTGATCGCGCGCAGCGGCTTGAGCGCGAGCTCGTAGTCGCCGATCTCGGTCGCGAGGTGGGCGAGCTCGGCGGCGACCTCGGCGTTCTTGCGGTCGACGTCGAACGCCTTCTTGAGCCAGTTGAGCTGGCCGTCCTTGTCGCCGAGCGCCGCGGACACCTTGCCCATGCGCTGCTGGAGCACGGCGAGCTCGGGGGTGCGCTTCTTCTGCGCAGCGATCGCGGTCTCGAGCGTGCGGCCGGCGTCCTCGAGCCGGCCCGACTGGATCAAGATGTCGACGTTGAGCATCAGCGCGACGTGGTCGTCGGGCTGGAGCTCGAGGGCACGCTGCGCGGGGGTCTGGGCGGCATCGGCGTCCTCGAGCCGGTACAGGTAGAGCTCGGCGGCGCGGCGATAGTTGGTGTAGCGCTGGGCGGAGTCGCTGCCGTGATCGGCATCGGCGAGCAGCACACCGGCGAGCAGGCGGAACTCGCCGGCGGCCTCGTAGACGTCGCGCAGCTTGTCGCGCACGATCGACGCGCCCGGCTGCTGCTGGTGAACCAGCTCGAGCACCGGCACGGCGTCGCCGGGGCGGCCGGCCTGGGTCAGCGCCGACGCGGCACGCAGCGCGGCCTCGACCTGGCCCTCGGCCTCGGTGACGTAGGCCAGGCGGGTCGCGGCCGCGGCCACGCCCTCCCAGTGGCCGATCGACTCGTCGAGATCGCACAGCTGGTACAGCGGGTCGGCGTCGCGCGGATCGCGCTCGATCCACGCGACCAGGAACGCGCGGCCGCGCTCGAGCTCGCCGGTGGCGACCAGGAGCTGGGCGAGCCGCAGCGTCGCGGTGCGCTCGGTCGCCAGGTCGCCGTCGCGCTCGGCCCGGACGCGCAGGCGCTCGAGGCCGTTGACCAGATTTTCGGGGCCGCGGTCCTTGTCGAGCTCGTAGGCCTCGGTCAGATCGGACACCGCCGAGGCGTCGTCGCCGAGCTGCTGCCGGAAGCTGGCGCGCAGCAAGAGCAACGAGGTCCGGCCGTCGCCCTGCACGGTGGCGAGCGCCTCGCCGATCGCGCGCTGCGCGGCGTCGAGCTCGCCGGCGGCGGCCAGCGCGGCGGCGTGGTCGGTGACCAGCTCGGGGATGTGCGGCGCGCGCTGGCGGGCCTTGCGCAGGACCTCGGCGGCCTTGAGCGGCTGGCCGAGGAACCCCGAGTACACGCTCGCGGCCTCGCGCAGCCGCTCGACGGCGCCGCTGTCGCTCGCGCGCTCGGCGTCGTGGGTCATGAGCTCGGCGAGGTCGGGCCACAGCTCGCGGTCGCGGTACCACTGCTCGAGCCGATCGTGCAGCGCGGTGTCGTCGGGCGCGCTGCGGTGCGCGAGCTCGAGCGTGCGCTGCACGCCTTTCATGTCGCCGGCGGCCTCCCACATGGTCGCGAGCCGGCCGGCGAGCTCGGGCGCGCGCTCCGGGGTCTCGACCGCGAGCAGGCGCTCCATCAGCACGGCGCCCTCGCGCGGCGCGTCGTGCTCGCCGAGCTGAGCGACGACGCGGCGCAGGATCTCGCGGTCGTCGGGCGCGACGATCAGCGCCGCGCGGTACACGCGGATCGCGTCGGGCGAGCCGGTCTTCTCGAGCAGGTCGCCGAGCCGGAGCGCGACGTCGACCGTCGAGTCGCGGTGGCCGCGGCGCTGGGCGTCCTCGAACCGCGACCACAAGAACTCGGCGATGCCGTCGTCGTCGCCGAGCTGGCGCAGGGTCGACTCGTAGAGCTCGGCGGCCTCGAGGTTGTCGGCGTCGTCGGCGAGCGCGTCGCGCAGGACGTCGAGCGCGTCGTGGTGGCGCTTGAGGTTCTCGATCAGGAACCGGACGTGCTCGAGCCGCAGCGCGTTGCGCTCGGCCGGGGTGACCAGGTTGGGCAGAGTCGACGAGATCACGCTGCCGAGCCGGTCGGCGTCGCCGAGCTCGCGGTAGATCGAGAGCAGCGGCTGCCACACCGCGCGGTCGGCCGGGCTGCGCTCGCGCAGGAACTCGTAGACGTCGGCCGCGAGGTCGACGCGGCGGTGGGCGAGCGCGCGGGTCGCGATCCGCATCGCGAGACCGTCTACCGGTTCCGAGCCGTCGGTGTGATCGGCGACCGGCGCGATCTCGTAGGTCAGATCGCGCGCCTGGGTCAGGTCGCCGGCGGCGAGCCGGCGCTCGGCGAGTGCGATCACCGCCCACGGCGCCGAGGCCAGCCCGTCCGCGGTGTCGCGGGCCGCGGCGACCGCGCGCACCAGCAGGGCCTCGGCGCGCTGCTCCTGGCCGTGCTCGACGGCGAGATCGACGGCCTCGCGGATCTGCGCCGGCGTCGCGCCGGGCAGCGCCGCGCGGCGCTCGAGGAAGTCGAGCAGGAGCTCGGGGTCGCCACCGTTGCGCGCGACCCGCTCGTACATCTGCAGGATCCGGTCGTCGCCCGGATCGCCGGCGGCGGCCTGGCGCAAGAGCCGCCCGGCCTGGGCCCAGCGCGGCTCGGCGGCGAACGCGCGCTCGAGCAGCTCGAAGCCCTGGCGGCGCCGGGTCTCGCTGCCGAGGAAGATCTCGGCCAGCCGGTACAGCGCGTCGACCTGGGCCGGCGTCGGCTCGCCGTCGGCGCCGGCGAGCTCAAACATCTTGTCGAGCGTGCGGGCCTGCTCGGCGGTGTCGCCGAGCGCCGCGGCGACCCGGGCCTGGGCGTAGAACGCCTCGGCCAGGCGCTCGCCGAGGATCTCGACCCGGCGGTACAGGTTGGCCGCGGCGCGCAGGTCGCCCGCGTCGTGCTCGAGCGCCTCGCCGGCGCGCATCAGGAGGTTGGCGATCAGCGGCGGATCGTCCTTGCGGCGCAGCCGGTCGACCACGGCATCGACCGCGTCGACGAAGCGCTGGGTCTGGCGGGTCCGCTTGGCGAGCTCGCGAGCGCGCTCGTGCAGGTCGGTGCGCGACGGCATCACGCCGATCGCGCGGATCAGCGCGTCGAGCGCCTCGTTGTGGCGGCCGAGCTGGCTGTCGAGCGTCTCGGCGATGTCGCCGAGCAGGCGGGCCTGGCTGTGGAGGTCGGGGTTGGTCGCGAGCCGGCGCTCGAGGACGGCGAGCAGCAGCTCGCCCTCGCCGTGCGCGATCAGCGAGCGCCGCAGCCGCCGGACCTCGGCGTCGGACTGGATCGCGGCCTCCATCGCCGACTCGAGCAGTTCTTTAGCCTGGGCATTGCCACGGGGGTGAACCCCCGCCCCGCCGGCGGAGCCGTCGGGGTCCCCACCCCCCTTGGTCTCGCCGGTGGTCTCGCCCCGGCTCGCCGCGAGCTTGTGGAGCTCGAACAGGACCTCGCTGGCGCCGACCGCGGCCTCGTCGTCGCCCGGCGGCTGGCGCCGGACCACGAGCAAGAGCGCGCGGTACGTCCGCTCGGCCTTGTCGAGCTGGCCGGCGGTGCGCGCCATCTCGGCGAGCTCCTTCTGGATCGCCGCGTTGGACACGTCCATCTTGGACGCGGCCTCCATCTCGGCCATCGCCTCGTCGAGCTTGCCTTCGGCCTGGGCGACCCGGGCGAGCTCGACGTGGAGCGCGGCGCGCTCGGGCGAGCGCCGGCGGCCGAAGTCGGTGATCAGCTCGGCGAGCGCGGCGCGGGCCTCGGGCAGCCGGCCGGCGACGCGCTGGCCGGTCGCGAGCGCGGTGCGCAGGTCCTTGTCGGTCGGATCGAGCGCGAGCGCGGTCTCGAGCGCCGGGATCGCCTTGGCCGGTGAGCCGAGCTTGTGGAGGTAGATCGCCGAGGCCTCGCGCGCCAGGTCGCGGGCGAGCTTGTCGTCCTTGACCAGCGGCAGGCTGCGGGTCAGGTGGCGCGCCAGCGGCTCCCAGGCCTCGGCCTTGCGGTAGAGCTCGGCGAGCAGGGTGCGCAGCTCGATCGCCGGCTCCTTGTCGTCGAGGTTGACCTCGATCGCGGCGATCGCGCGGTCGGGCTGGCTGGCCGACAGGTGGGCCTTGGCGAGCTGCGACACGACCATCAGGCGCTCGCCGGGCGGCACCGTGCCGAGCAAGCTCTCGAGCCACGGCACCGCCTGGCCGGGCTGGCTGCGCTCGAGGTTCAACCGGGCGAGCGCGCGCAGCGAGTCGCTGGTCGGCGCGAGCGCGACGACGCGGCGGTGGCCGGTGATCGCGCGCTCGATCTCCCGGGTGTCGGTCTCGGCGACCTGGGCGTAGCGCGCCCACAGCCTGGCGGCGCGCGCGGTGTCGCCCGCGGTCTCGAGCCGCTGGGCCTGCTGCTCGAGCAGGTCGGCGAGCTGGCGATGCTGGCCCTTGCCGGCGAGCAGCTCGGCGACCGCCTCGATCGACGCCTCGTGGCCGGGGCGGTCCTCGAGGTTGGCCTTGAGCGCGTCGAGCCGGCCGCCGCGCTCCTCGACGATGCCGACCAGCCGGGCGAGCTCGAGCCGGAGCCCGAGCTTCTTCTCGACGTCGCCCTCGAGGCCGAGCTGGATCTGGCGCAGCGTGAGCAGCTCGGGGACGCGGTCCTCGAGCCCGAGCAGGTGGGCGAGCCGGTCGAGGACCTCGAGGTCGTTGGGCGACTGCGCCAGCACGCTGCGGTACATGTCGATCGCCGCGGCGTTGTCGCCGAGCTCGACGGTCGCGAGCTGCGCGGCGCGCAGCCGCATGTCGCGCCGGGTGTTCTGGTCGAACGGCAGGCGCGCGGCCTCGATCAGCGTGTCGACCGCGGCGCGCGCACGGCCGCCGGTGCGGTACAGATCGACCAGGGCGTCGATCGCCCAGCGCGCGACCGCGTCGACCGAGCGCGCCGAGCGGATCGCCGCGGTGCCGCGCCACGCCGCGGTGGCGCGGCCGAGCACCGACGACAGGATCGCGAGCGCCTGCTCGCGCTCGCCGAGCCGCGACGCGACGTCGGCGGCGCCGACCAGCGAGTCGAGGTCGCGGCCGTCGGCATCGGCGAGCCGGCGCAGCGCGTCGAGCAGCGCCGGCGACACGCCCTGGTCGCGCTCGAGCTGGGCCAGATCGGACAGCCACGCGGTGCGCTCGCCGCCGAGCTCGAGCGCCCGGCGCAGCGCGCGGATCGCCGCCGGCCGGTCGCCGCGGCGGTCGCGGTGGACCAGCGCGAGCCGGTGGTGGAACAGCGCGCCGACCGCGCCCGGCAGCTTGTGCTTGTCGAGCGCGGCGGTCAGCGCGGCCGCGAGCGCGTCGTGGGCCCCGCCGCCGCTGGCCGCGACCTCGAGGATCGACAGCAGCTCGTCGTCGAAGGTCTCGCGCACGCCGCAGTAGCGGACCACGACCGCCGCGGCATCGTCCCAGCGGGCGAGCTGCGCGCCCAGGCCGGCGAACGCGTGGACCGCGCGGCGGTTGCCGGGCTCGACCGACGCGACCTGGGCGTAGCCGTCGGCCGCGCGCGGCCGGTCGGCGAGGTGCTCGGCGACGATGTCGGCGTGGGCCATGCGCAGCCGCGCGGCCTCGCGGGCGTCGCCCCCTTGCGTGTCTACTCCACGGGGGGCTTTGCCCCCCGCCCCGCCGGCAGAGCCGGCAGGGTCCCCACCCCCCATCGCCTCGCTTCGCGAGTCGAGCGCCGCGATCGCCAGCTCGTAGGCCTGTGCCGCGGTCGCGTGATCGCCGGTCGACTTGGCGAGCGCGACCATCTGGTTCTCGATCAGCTGGTCGCGCGGCGCGAGCGGGAACGCGCGCGCCAGGTCGGCGAGCGCGCCGGGCGCGTCGTGCTTGTGCTCGAGCCGGACCTGGGCGGCCTCGCGGAGCAGCGCGAGCCGGGTCCGGTCGTCGCGCGCATCGGTCAGCCGGGCGGGCAACAGGTCGAGCACACCGCCGAGGTCGCCGTTGATCCGGAACGCCTGGGCCAGCGCGTCGGCCGCACCGGCGCGGGTCGCCGCGACCTCGAGCAGCGCGGTCAGGCCGGCGCGGGCCTCGACCCCCGCCGGGGCGATCGCGATCGCGTTGCGGTACGCCGCGAGCGCGCGGACCGGCTGATCGAGGTGGGCGCGCAGCGCGTCGCCGAGCCGGACCAGCCGCGCGACCGTGCGCTGGGTCGAGCGCCCCGACGAGCTCTCGAGCAGGTCGGCCATCTCCTTCCAGCGGCCGGTGTCGGCGAGCAGGTCGGCGAGCGCGGACACGCCCTCCTCGTCGTCGCGGTGGTCGGCGACCACGCGCTGCCACGCGGCGATCGCCGCGGCGAGGTCCTTGCGCTGGTGGTGGTGGACCAGCGCGACCCGGACCAGGTCCGCGCGCTTCTGGTTGGGCGCGGCGACCTTGGCCGCGCGGCTCTCGAGCGCCGCGACCAGGTCGTCCCAGCGCTCCTGGGCGTCGAGGATGCCGATCCGCGCGTCGAGCCCGGACAGGTCGCTCGGGTCGCTGTCGATCCGGCGCTCCCACAAGAGCAGCGCGCGCTCGGTATCGCCGAGCGACTCCGCGAGCTTGGCGGCCTCGCTCAGGATCGAGCTGCGCGCCGCCTCGCTGGCCTCGAGCTGGGCCTGGCGCTCGAGCATGCCGAGCCGCTCGCGCGGCCGGTTGGTCCGGGCGTACAGCCCCGCGAGCGTGCGCGCGACCGCGAGCTGCTCGGGCTCGGCCGCGCCGGTCGCCGCGCCGGCCTCGACCAGGAGGTCGATCGCGCCGTCGGTGTCCGACAGCCGCTCGAGCCGGGTCCGCGCGGCCTCGCGCAGCAGCTCGACCCGGCGGGTCGCGTCGTGCGAGGCCCGCGCCGCCGCCGCGACGCCGTCGGCGTAGCGATCGTGGTGGCCGCCGCGCTCGGCGAGCTGGCGCAGCTTCTCCTCGGTCACCGACGAGCCCGGCACCATCGCGAGCAGCGCGGCGTAGTGGTCCATCGCCGCGGGCAGGTCGTCGAGCTCGGCGAGCCGTGCGCCGGCCTCCTCGTGCAGCGGCCCGCTCGCCGCGGGATCGAGCGCGATCACCCGCTCGAGCATGCGGATCACCTCGCGCGGCCGGGCGGCGTGATCGTGGTGGGTGCGGAGCAGATCGAGCGCGGCATCGCGCACCGGCTTGCCGGCGTTGGCGGACGCCAGGATCCGCTCGAGCAGCACGGTCGGCTCGCGGTCGTCGTCGGCCTCGGCCAGCAGCGGCTTGGCCGCGGCGAGCGCGCGCTGCGGGTCGCCGAGATTGTCGAGCCAGACGCTGGCGATCCGCGACCGGCTGCGCTCGCGGTCCTTCTTGGCCAGGTTGTCGAGCCGGCTCTCCCACAAGGAGATCAGATCGGGCCAGCGCTCGTGGCGCTCGAGCAGGCGCTCGAGGCTCTGGCTGATCTGGCCGTCGTCGGGGGTGAGCGGCAGCAGCCGCTGGTAGTAGCCGATCGCCTTGTCGGGCTGGTTCGCGACGTCCTTGGCGAGCTGCGCGGCCTCGCGCAGGAGGCGGACCCGGCGGCTGCGGTCCTTGGTCGCATCGACCGCGCGGTCGTACAGCCCGAGCGCGTCGGACCAGCGCTCGGCGACGGTGTAGATCACCGACAGCCGCGCGAGCGCGGTGTCCGACGCCGGCGCGAGCCGGATGACGCGGACCAGGATCTTCTCGAGGATCGACGGATCGTCGCCGAACCACTCGTCGCAGAACCCGCCCGCGCGCTCGCCGATCATCTCGGCAACCTCGGGCTCGACCGCGCCGGCGAGCGCGTCGTCGTACAGACGGACGATGTCGTCGGGGCGATCGAGATCGGCCGCGAGCGCCTCGACCTCTTCCCAGGCGCTGACGGCGTGCGGCGAATGTCGGACTGCGGCGGCGGCTTCCTCGAGCTGAGACAGTTCGGCCATGGATTCCCCTGGTCGCGGCAACTCCCGCCGCGGACCACGCGGCAGCGGCAAAAATTCTATCACGCGGTAGACGTCGAGGATCGGTGCGGGCCGGCCGTCCGGCTTGCGAGAATGTCCGGGCCCCGGCGTCTAGAACGCCTTGTGGATGCCCAGCGAGACCGACAGCGGCGCCTGGTAGGCGGTCGGGAGCTGGAACGCGGTCCGCCGGGTCGCCGCGGCGCCGGTCTCGGTCTTCAGGAGGACCAGGTCGCTCGTGCTGCCGCCCGCGATCGGGCGCACCGGATCGTCGGTGTAGACCTCGTCGAGGTTGGTCACCGTGCGGCGATCGAACAGGTTGAACACGTCGAGCGTGGCGTCGAACCCGCGCCAGCGCGCGGCGATCCGGAGGTTGGCCTGGGTGATCACCGGATTGCGCCCGGCCGAGCCGCGGGGCAAGAGCTCGACCGTGCCGTCGAGGCCGTTGGCGAGCACGTTGCGCGGCCGGCCGCTGGCGGCGGTCAGCCGTGTGGCGACGGTCACGCCGACCTCGCCGAGCGTGCCGTGGCGCTCGGCCTCGACGAACATCCGGCCGCCGAGGTCGGTCGGCAGCGGGCCGGACAGGTTGGTCGCGCCGGCGTCCCAGTCCGAGCCCGCCAGCAAGTTGACGCCCTGCCGTGGATCGTACGGGCCGGCCCAGGTGCCGACCGTGCGGCCCCACATCACGCCGGCGCGGATCGCCATGGCCTCGATCCGGCGCAGCTCGAGCTGGAACGCGACCAGCTCGGTCTCGCGGGTCGCCGCGGCCTCGCCGTGGCGCCCGGGGTTGTCGAAGCCGTCGGCCGTGGTCTCGAGCCCGTGGCGCAGCCGCCGGCCCTGGCCCCACAGCGTGGCGCGCAGCGCGCCGGCCAGCGCGACCTCGGCGCCGGCGGTGACCTCGTCCTGCTCGATCGGCTGGAGATCGGGCTCGATCTGGAACGCCGAGCCGGCGTCGTGGCGCCGGGCGTGGTCGGCCCCGAGGTCGAAGTCGTCGACCGTGGCGTCGCGCTGGATCACGGTCGCGCCCAGCCCCGCCGGCAACATCGCGAACGTCCGGCCGGCGCTGGCCCACAGCCGCGAGCGCCCGCCGCCGAGCGGATCCCAGACCACGCCGAGCCGCGGCGCGAGCTGGTGCGAGAAGTGGAGCCGCGATCCGACCCACATCAGCTCCCAGCGCAGCCCGGCGTCGATCGACAGCCCGTCGCGCGGCGAGAACGTGTCCTCGGCGTAGGCCGCCGCGTACACCGTGCGGTAGATCAGCTGCGATCCGGCGGCGTAGTCGCACGGCATCGTGAGATCGTCGCTGCAGGTCCCGCGATAGAACCGGCGGTGCGACAGCTCGCCGGGAAACAGCGAGCTCTGCTGCTCGTTGCCGGTGAACGTCGTCGTGGTCACCAGCCGGGTGTCCTCGAGCGTGCCGCCGATGCGGCCCACGTGGCGGCCGATCCGCTGGCTGACGTCACCGGTCGCGGTCGGCCGGTCGCCGACGAGGTTGGCCAGCGCACCCGCGCCGCCGCTCGCGAACAGCCCGAACGGCACCGGGCAGTTCGGGATCAGCGGGGCCGGATCGAGCGGCGACGCGTCGTCGCACACCGCCGCGAGCGGCACGTCCTCGGGCAGCGCGGCCGGGACGTAGGCCGTCAGCAGCTGCGGGATGTGGGCCGCCGCGGGATCGTGGGCCGACTCGGTGCGCGAGCTGTGGTGCCAGCTGAGCTGGACGCGCGCGCGGACGTCGGCCCAGGCGCCGCGCCAGGTCGCGATCGCGTCGCCGGCGAACGTCCGGCGGTCGACGCCGGCGGCCGGAAGCGTCGCGTTGCCGGCGAACCGCGAGTCGCGATCGAGCTCGCCGACCAGCGACAGCTCGAGGTGCTGCGCACCGCGATCGATGCCGACCCGCGCCATCGCCGGCACCGCGAAGTCGTACGTCCGGGCCGAGGTGTCCTCGATCGGCGCCACGGCGACGTCGTCCGGCAGGCCATCGGGCACGCCGTCGTGGTCGGCGTCGACCAGCCGCACGGCCCGCCACGCCAGCTTGGTCTGCGACACGGTCGGCGCGATCCCGGCCGCGTACCACGCCGAAGCGCCGGCGAGCGCGGGCAGCGCCGAGACGCCGAGCGGGCCGGTCGCGACCAGCGAGGCCGTCGTCGACGGCCCCGGGTTCGAGGTCAGCTTGCGCACCGTGAAGCTGCCGTCCGCGCTCGGCCGCGGCGTGCCGGCCCGGGTCAGCTCGATCCACGCGTCGGCGGAGACCTCGTGGTGCGCGGTGCCGCGGCGCAGCCGGGCGTCGATCGTCCCGCCGGTGCTCGCGCGATCGCGCGCCGAGAACCCGCCGGCGCTGATCGACAGGCCGTCGAGGAAGCTGAGCGGAACCCGGGTGTCGGCCGCGCCGGTGCGGATGCTGTCGGCCGGCGCGCCGTCGATCGTCCAGCGGTTCTCCAGGCCGGTCGCGCCGCCGATCACGACGCCGGCCTCGTCGCGGCCGGCGCCCAGCGCATAGCCGGCGACCGCATCGTGGGTCGCGTCGCCGACCGGCAGCCGGCGCAGGTAGCTGCCCGGCAACCAGGTCGACAGCGCGTACGGCGTGGCCTCGTCGAGCGGGTCGGTGGCGACCGCGCAGTCGAGCGCCAGGCCGTCGCTGCAGCTCACGGCCGGGGCCGGCGGCAGCCGCGACAACCCGAACGTGTCGCGCGGATCGTCGGCGC
This sequence comes from Kofleriaceae bacterium, assembly GCA_036403075.1. Taxonomy (GTDB): domain Bacteria; phylum Myxococcota_A; class Polyangia; order Haliangiales; family Haliangiaceae; genus JABFXX01. The sequence continues at coordinate 4,882 of DASWRS010000026.1, read as the reverse complement.
GGGCGATGCCGCCGATACGGCCGACCAGCAGGGCCGCGATCAGCGCACTCCAGAGCCGCACGCTTGACCGTAACACGCACCAGCCGCCGCGCCGCCGCGCCGCACCCCGGGTGTGCGGTCCGCCACCGGCGAGCACGCCCGGGCTACTTCGAGCCTTCGCCGGCGCGCAGCAGCAGCTCGACCGCGCGCAGCACGTCGTAGCGCGCCTCCTTGGGCCGGCCGGCGAGCACGTCGTGGATGTGCTTGGCCTCGGTGCCGATGTCCTCGTCGATGCCGTACATCAGCGACGCGAGCTTGATGTCGAAGCCCTTGTGCGCGATCGCGACCAGGGTCTCCCAGCTCGGCGACTTCTGGCCGCGCTCCAGCTCGCTCAGGTACTTCTGCGAGATCCCGATCCGGTCCGCGACGGCTTCCTGCGTGAGCTCGCGGTCGGCTCGGAGCGCTTGCATGCGCGCACCCAGGCGATGCTGAACGATACGGGCGGCACCCTTGGCCATCGAGGCGGAGCGTAGGTGCGCCCGCTCCATCTATGTAACACGCCTGCGGCTCTGGTAGACCCAGGTGACACCCTCCATCAGCAGTGAAGCCTACAGTTTCTGCCAGCCTCCGGCAGTCACCTGTGCCGACGCTGCCTGCTCACAGCTTGTCGTGCCGGGCCCCGGAACGGGAACGATTCCGCGCAACTCGAGCCGCTCGCGCGAGGCCAGGCACCGGGCCCGGGCGCGCGGACCCGCACCCGCAACGCCGGGGCCGGCACCGCACCTCGGAGTCGGCACCCGCACCGCTCGGAGCCGGCACCGCACCGCTTGGGCCGGCATCCGCACCGCTCGGGGCCGGACCCCGTGCCGCGCAAGGCCGCTCAGTGCTCGTGGTCGCAGCCTGGGCCGTGCTCGTGGTCGTTCTCGTGCTCGGCGATCTCGGCCCTGACCTTCTCCATGTCGAGCGCGCGCGCCTGCTCGACCAGATCCTCGAGCGCGGCGGGCGGCAGCGCCCCGGCCTCGCGGAACAGCAGCACACCGTCGCGGAACAGCATCAGGGTTGGGATCGCCTGGATCCCGGCGGCCCCGGCGAGCTCCTGCTGGGCCTCGGTGTCGATCTTGCCGAACGTGATGTCGCCGTGGGCCTCCGACGCCTTCTCGAACACCGGAGCAAACGCCTTGCACGGCCCGCACCACGACGCCCAGAAATCGAGCAGCACGATCCCCGGCTTCTCGATCGTCTCCTGAAAATTGCCCTTGGTGATCTCGACAGTCGCCATCGGCCGACCATGGCCTGCCGCCCGGCCGGCTGCAAGCGCAGGCGGCGTCACGGATCCGTGAGCGTGCGCGCTCGCTGGTGAACGGTCCGTTGCATGAACACGTGGCACGGGCGTTGCTGTGATCGCCAGACATGAGCTCGCAAATCAGTCCGGTCGTTGTCGGCTACGACTTCAGCCACAGCGGCCGAGCTGCGCTGCACCGGGCGGTGACGCTCGCCGGGCGTGCGCCGTTTCATGTCCTGCACGTGGTCTGCGTGGTCGATCCGAAGGAAGCGATCCCGAGCCTGCCGTCGTACAACGGGGTCGACTACATGTACGCCGCCCGGGTGCAGGAAGCGCTCGCGGCCGAGACCCAGCACGAGCTCGATCGCGCCGACGTCCGCGGCAGCGTCCACTTCTTCGTCCACGCCCGGATCGGCAAGGCCGCACCGGAGATCCTCGCGCTTGCCGGCGAGATCGGCGCCGACCTGATCATCGTCGGCAGCAAGGGCATGACCGGGCTCGAGCGCCTGATGCTCGGCTCGACCTCGGAGCAGGTGATGCGCGATGCGGGCTGCACCGTCGAGATCGCCCGGCCCAAGCGCTATCCCGAGGTCGTGCTGCTGCCGGTCGAGCCGATCGATCCGGTGCACACCTACGTCCCGCCGCACCGCTACACCTACGAGGACCACCGTGTGAACCTGCGCCCGGCGGAGTGGCCACTGTATTGAGCGACGGATCCGCGCGACCCGACGCGTGGCGGGGTGAATCTGCCCGGCTTCGCCGGGCCTGACGGGCGGGAATGCGCGCGCGCCTATTTCGATCGCGCGCCTGCGCCCGGCGAGTGGCCGCTGTATTCGCGTTGCGATTCGCGGGGCTGCGGGTGGAATGGCCGAGGGTGCGACGCCGGTTTACAGTTCCGTGATGGATACAACGCGCGCACCAGCATCGCACCGCAAGCAGGCGGCGATCGTGCTGGTCGTCAGCATCGCGATCACGCTCGCGATGTTTCTGATCCCCAGCCCCGAGCACACGTGGTGGCTGCTCGCCCCGTTCCGCTGGCTCCACATCTACGTCCACGAGTTCGGCCATGGCATCGCCGCGCTGCTGTCCGGCGGCACGTTCGAGAAGTTCGAGATGTGGTCGTACTCCGGCGTGGCGCTGACCAGCCAGAGCGGCGATCTGGCCAGGGCGTTCGTCTGCGCGGGTGGGCTGTGCGGCCCGGCGGTGGTGGGCGGTGTGTTCCTGGCGGCCGGCCGTAACCCCGCGCTGGCGCGGATCGCGCTGCTCGCGTTCGGCGGGTTCATGGCGCTGTCGCTGGTGCTGTGGACCCGCACGCCGTTTGGCTGGGCGTTCGGCGCGTCGGTCGCCGTGCTGAGCCTGGGGATCGCGCTCGGCGCCCGCGCCCGGCACGCCCAGGGCTTCCTGGTGTTCCTCGGCGTCCAGCTCGCGCTCAGCGTGTACACCGGCGGCGGCTACCTGTTCACGCAGTACGTGACGATCCAGAACGGCGAGCGCCACGCATCAGACGTCCAGCAGATGTCCGAGGCTCTCGCCCTGCCGTACTGGTTCTGGGGGATCGTGTGCGCGGCGTTCTCGGCCGTGGTGCTGCTCGGCGGGCTGTGGCTCTACGTCAAGCCCGGTCGCCCGGCGGCGCAGCGCGCGCGGTTTGCCCACGCGGCCTGACCGCGATCACGACATCTCGTCGTCTTCGTACTCGGCCTCGGCCTCTTCCTCGACCGGCTCGGTGACCGGCGTCGGGGCCGCGACCGGCTCGTCCCAGTGATCGGCCTCGGGGGCGCCGTTGGCGTCCTCGGTCTCCTCGATCGCAAGCTCGGCCGCCGGGGCGGGCTTGGGGGCCTTGGCCTTCCTGGGGGCCGCCGGCTTGGCCGCGGCCTTGGCTGCCGGCTTGGCTGCCGGCTTGGCCGCCGGCTTGGCCGCCGCCTTGCCCGCCGCCTTGCCCTTCTGGGCGGCCGCCTTGCCCTTCTGGGCGGCCGCGGGCTTGCCCTTGGCCTTGGCCGTCTTGGCGGCCGCGGGCTTGGCTTTGGCTTTGGCGGCCGGCTTCGCCGACTTCTTCGCCGCCGTGGCCTTCGTCTTCACGTTGGTCTTCGACTTCTTTGCTTTGGCCTTGGCCATGTGGCCTCCCTAGATGAAGTAATCGGGCAAGAGCTGAGCGTTGGGGTCCATCGCGTATTCGCTGAGGTCGGTCTTGCCTTCGGCGGCGAGCACCTCGTCGTCGATACAGAACCGCCCGGTGAACTCGCGCGACGGCTTGGTCAGGATCGCGTGGGCGGCATCGCCCATGATCGACGGCTTGCGCGAGCCGCGCATCGCGGCCTGTCCGCCGAGCAGGTTCTGGATCGCCGCGGTGGCGATCGTGGTGCGCGGCCACAGCGCGTTGACCGCGACGCCGTCGCGACGAAATTCGCCGGCCATGCCGAGCACGCACATGCTCATGCCGAACTTGGCCATCGTGTACGCGACGTGCGGAGCGAACCACCGCTCCTCCATGTTGAGCGGCGGCGAGATGTTGAGGATGTGCGGATTCTCCGCCTTCTTGAGGTGCGCGATCGCCGCCTGCGAGCACACGAACGTGCCGCGCGTGTTGATCTGATGCATCAGATCGTAGCGCTTCATCGGCGTGTGCTCGGTGCCGGTCAGGCTGATCGCGCTGGCGTTGTTGACCAGGATGTCGATGCCGCCGAACGCTCGCACGGCGGTGTCGATCGCCGCGCCGACCTGATCCTCGAACCGGATGTCGCAGACGATCGGCAGCCCCTTGCCGCCCGCGCGGTCGATCTCCTCGGCCGCGGTGTACACGGTGCCGCTCAGCTTGGGATTGGGCTCCGCGGTCTTCGCGGCGATCGCGACGTTCGCGCCGTCGCGCGCTGCCCGCAACCCGATCGCGAGGCCGATGCCGCGGCTCGCGCCCGTGATGAACAGCGTCTTTCCCCGCAGCGACATGAGACTACGCTAGACCAGAAACGGACGAGGTTCATCAGAACTGGTCGGGGTTCATCGGATCGTGGAGCAGATCCGGATCCCGAAACGCCCAGAACCTCCCGGCGACCCCCGACGGCGCCTACGTCGCGCGGCTGCGTGGTCACGAAGACACAGCCCGTGATGAGTCCGATCATGAGGCCGAGTAGTGCAATTGTCGTCGGGACACCGGCCGCCCGCGACGGCGATCGCCGCCGAAGCCACAAGCCCGGCGGCCGTGATCAGGAGGACGCGAACGTCGCCACACCGGCGGCCGGAACCGCCACGAGCTCCGCGGCTCGTCGGCCGATATTCCATGATAAGTCAAATAGTTGGACGATCGAGACCCCCCGAAAGCCGGACCGGCCGTCGGCATAGGACAGGCCGGTGCGCCCTGGCGAGCCAGCCGTGCGAGAACCACGCAGCAAGCACTGGAGCGCCGCCGAGGCCGCAGCGGTCACAGCGTGCCCCGCGGCAGCGCCGGCATGACCTTGCCCATCTCGACGTACTCGTGATGGGCCCCCATCCAGAGGTCCTCGGCGGTCAGGTCCCGGCCGGCCCGGGCGGCGATCACCGCGGCCCGGACCACCGCGTTCTTGATGTAACCGCCTGTCATATCGAAGCGTTCGGCGAGGGCGTGGAAGTCGACCCCGCCGTGCAGGCCGG
>DASWRS010000025.1:0-8016 GCA_036403075.1 Kofleriaceae bacterium | reverse complement strand
TGCCCGAGACCGTGCTCGCCATGGTCGAGACCCGGCTCGGCCGGCTCGCGCTCGAGGCCCGCCGCGTGCTGCGCGCCGCCAGCGTGTTCGGCGAGGTCTGCTGGGAGCACGGCGTGATCGTCCTGCTCGGCGCGGCGATGGCACCGGCGATCGTCGGCGACTGGCTCGCGCGGCTGGTCGATCAGGAGATGCTGACCGTGCGGCCCGTCAGCCGATTCCCGGGCCAGCGCGAGCTCGCGTTCCGGCACTCGCTGCTGCGCGAGGGCGCGTACGCGACCCTGACCGACGAGGACCGGCGGCTCGGCCACCGCCTCGCCGGCGAGTGGCTCGAGCACCACGGCGAGGCCGATCCGATGGTGCTCGCCGGCCACTTCGAACGCGGTGGCGACGGCGCGCGCGCCGCGGGCTACTACCTGCGCGCCTCGCGGCAGGCGTATCACGTGCTCGACCTCGACGCGACCATGGCGCGCGCCGGCCTCGGTCTGGGCTGCGCGCCGCCCCCCGAGCTCCGGCTCGACCTGCTCGGCATGCGCTGCGAGGCCTCGATCGCCAACATGCAGCTGATCGGCGTCACGATGGCCGACGCCGAGGAGCTGATGCGCACCGCGCCGCGCGGCTCGTTCCCATGGGCGCAGGCCGTGAACGTGTACGTCGAAGGCACGTTGCTGGCCGGCAGGATCCCGGACCTCCTGGCGGCGATCGCGCTGCTGGGAGAGGTCGATCCTGCCCCCGAGGTCGCCGAGCGGATGACGCTCACCCTGGTCACCGCGGTCTGCGTCGTCGATGCGATCGGTCGCGTCCCCGACGGCACCGCGCTCGAGGTGCGGTTCGACGCCGTCGTTCGCTCCGCCGGAGACCGGGCGCTGATCGCCCGGTTCTGGTGGAACGTCCTGATCGGGATGAGGGCCGCGTACGCCTACGATGATCCGTGGAACGGTTTTCGCCACAGCGACGCGATCCAGGCGATCTTCGACACGATCGGCGGCGAGCAGATCTTCCTCAACATGCAGCTGTTTCGCGGGATGAACCTCTGGTACCTCGGGGCCCTCGCAGCCGCGGAGCGGACGCTGGCGGCGATCGCGGTCGCCGACGAGTCGCTGGGCGTGGCGAGCTCGTTGCGGCGCGTCCATCTGTCCTGGCTGCTCGCCGACCGCGGCTCGCTCGACGAGGCGCGCGCCATGGCGACCCAGCTCGCCGAGTATGGCCACGCCCATCACTTCCCGCTCGAGGAGGGCCGCGGTCGCTGGGTGCTCGCCGAGGTGCTGCGCCGCACCGGCGACCTCGACGGCGCCGACCGCGAGCTCCCGATCGCGCTCGAGATGGCGACGCCGCTCGAGCATCCCGGCATGCTGGCGACCCAGTCGGCGCTCCGCCTCGCCCAGGGCCGCGCCGGCGAGGCGCTCGCCATTGCCGAGGACGCGGTATCGCGCTGTGACCAGATGGGCGGGTGCGGCATGTTCCGCGGCGCGTTCGTCCGTCTCGCCCACGCCGAGGCGCTGCACGCGACCGGCGCCCACGACGCCGCGCACCGCGCGATCGGCGATGCGACGGCGCGGCTGCTCGCGATCGCCGGCCGGATCCCCGATCCGGCGTACCGGGCCACGTTCCTCGCCGACGTTCCGGAGAACGCCAGGACCCTCGCGCTGGCCCGCGCCTGGCTCGGCCGATCCGTCGACCCGCCGTGACCTCGCGCGGCGCCCCGCGGGTCAGGTCGGCGCGCGGCCGGAGTCGCGGCCGGCTGCGCGCGCGATCCGGTAGGCGTGGTGGATCTTCGGGTCGCGAAAATCCGGCGGGATCGTCGCGCGGGTCATGTCGGAGATCGCCAGATCGGGGCCGTCCAGCGCGAGCTGGAACCGGCGACGGTTGGTCGAGAACCAGACCACGCCGGGGCACACCGCGAGCACGTCGCGGAGCAGCGCGGCGTGATCGCGCTCGACGTCCCAGACGTAGTCCATGCGCTTGGAGTTCGAGAACGTCGGCGGATCGACCACGGCGAGGTCCCAGCGCCGGCCCGCGCGGCGGGCATCGGCGAGGAACTCCCGGACGTCGGCGTGGACCAGCTCGCCGGTGACGCCGTTCAGCGCCAGGTTCTCGGCCGCCCACTCGAGGTAGGTGTTCGACAGGTCGACGGTGGTGGTCTGCATCCCCGCCGCGGCGGCGTACACCGAGAACGCGCCGGTGTAGCCGAACAGGTTGAGCATCGTGCGAGCGGGCTCGGCGGCGGCGCGGGCGCGCGTGATCCGGTGATCGAGGAACAGGCCGGTGTCGACGTAGTCGCTGAGGTTGACGCGGAACCGGAGGCCGCCCTCCTGCACGGTGCGCCAGGCGCCGCGCTCGGCCTGGCGCTCGTACTGCTGGCCGGCGCCGCGGTGGGCGAGGCGCTCGCGACGCTTGACGAACACCTCGCCGGGCGATGGCGCGGGGGTGATCGCGGAGGTCACCGCGGCGACCGCGGCGTCGAGCCACGCGTCGTCGTCGCCGGCCTCGCGCTCGAACGCGCGGTAGTCGTTGATCACCAGCGCGCCCTCGTAGCTGTCGACGGTGATCGGGATCTCGGGGATGTCGCGGTCGTAGACCCGCCAGCACGTGACGCCCTCGCGGCGCGCCCACTTGCCGAGGTGGCGCGCATTCTTGCGCACCCGGTTGGCGAGCATCGCCAGGTCGGTCATCGCCGTCACGCCCCGGCGACGCCGCGCTGGCTGCGGATCCGGTACGCGACCGGCGTGATGTCCAGCGGGCTCGAGATCACCATGGCGCGCCAGAGTCGACGTGACACGAGCGACTGTCAAGCATTGCCGGCGGCGCTCGCGCTGTACTAAGGTGCTCGCGTCTACATCGGCCGTCACACGCACAGAGGACTCGACAATGCTACAGCAGATCGTTTCTCGCTCTCGATCACTCCATCGATCAGGCTCGGGCTCGGGCACGGGCTCGGGCTCGCGCGTGGGCCGGTACCTGATGGCCGGCGCGCTCGCGATGCTCGCGGCGTGCGGCACGGCGCGCGTGATCCAGCGGACCCAGGTCGGCGGCGTGATCGAGCTCAACGGCGATCCCGGCAAGGCGATGGAGCAGGCCAATGAAGAGATGGCCGCGCACTGCGGCCCGAACAACTTCACCGTCGTCCAGGAAGGCGAGGAGGCGATCGGCACCGACACGTACACCAACGTGGACGAGTCGACCGCCAGCAAGACGTCCAGGAACGGCCGCCGCACCACCAGCGGCACGAGCACCTCGGCGCAGCAGAGCACGCGCACCGCGACCGCCTGGCGAGTCCACTACCAGTGCGGCGGCGGCGAGGCGATCGGCGCCGCTGGACCGCCGCCCGCGGGCCCGCCGCCGGCCGAGCCGCCCCCGCCGCCGCCTCCCGCTCGCTGACCGCTGACCCGCGCTACCGCGCCGGCATGACGAGCAGCCGGGTGTCGTCGAACGCGGCGTCCGAGATCTGGTCGACGGCGCCGAGCGCGAACCGGCGCGCCGCCGCGGACGCGCGCGGCCCGAAGCCGTGATCCAGGCACCACTGGGCGTGCTCGGCGAGCAGCGCGAGCTCGAGGCTGCGGCCGAGCGTCATCGCCAGCCGCCGCGCGCCGGCCTCGAGCCGCTCGGGCTCCGACATCGCCCCGCGCGCCCATGCGACCGCGTGGCGCAGCGCCGCGCGCGCGACCTCGCCCGGTCGCGCCAGCCCCGGGTCGGTCACCGACGACAGACAGCGATCGAGCTCGGCCTGGATCGCCTCGAGCACGCCGCCCTTGCCGAGCGCGCGCAGGGTATCGAGCGACAGCACGTTGGTCGTGCCCTCCCAGATCGGCAGGACCTGGGCGTCGGCCAGGATCCGCGGCAGGCCGGTGTCCTCGATGTAGCCGGCGCCGCCGCAGGCCTCGATCGCCTCGGACGTGACCGCGACCGCCTGCTTGCCGGTGACCAGCTTGGCGATCGGGATCACCACCCGCGACAGCCGCTCGTCATCGCCGCCCCCGTCGTGCCCGCCGCCATGCTCGAGCCGGCCGAGCAGCGCGACCGAGCGGAACGCGAGGCAGAACGCCGCCGCGTACTCGGCCTCGAGCACCGCCAGGGTATCGGCGTGCAGCGGCTTGTCGGCCAGGAGCGAGCCGAACGCCGAGCGCCGCCGGGCGTAGTCGCAGGCGAGCGCGAGCCCGCGGCGCATCGCGCTGACCGCGCTGACCGCGTTCCACGTCCGGGTCACCGCGAGCATCGGCGTGATCGCCCGGACGCCCTCGGCGGCCGCGCCGACCAGGATCGCCGGCGCGCCGTCGAGCGTGAGCTCGGCCGTGGGCACCTTGCGGGTACCGAGCTTGTCCTTGAGCCGGTTGACCTGGATGTTGCGCAGCCGGCCGGCGGCGTCGCGCAGCTCGACCAGGAACAGCGCCAGGCCACGGCTGCCTTCGGGGTTGCCCTCGGGGCGCGCCAGGGTCAGCGCGATCTGCGACGTGGTCGCCGACGTGAACCACTTGGTGCCGTACAGCCGCCAGCCATCGCCATCCGGGCGCGCCACGGTCTCGGACTGCGAGACATCGGAGCCGCCGGTGCGCTCGGTCATCCACTGGCCGCTGGTCCACATCTGCGCCGGATCGCGGGTGGTGAGCCGCGGGACGTAGCGCTCGATCAGCGCCTGGTTGCCGCTCGCGAGCAGCGTCCGCGCCGCGCCGTCGGTCATCGCCAGCGGGCAGGTGTAGACGTCGAGCGACGGCCCGAGCACGTGGACGATCGCGAACTGGTGGGTCCGCGCGTGGCCGCCGTGCCGCGGCTCGTAGCCCGCCGCGACCATGCCGACCCGGGCGGCGAGGACCTGGGCCTCGCGCCACAGCGGCGAGACCTCGATCCGATCGACCCGCTGGCCCCACGCGTCCCACTGGGTCAGCACCGGCTCGTTGGCGCGATCCGCGAGCTGCCGGGCGTGGTACTCGACCGACAGCTCGCCGACGGTGCGGAGCTCCGCGGCGATGTCCGGGCAGAACCTGGCGATCCACGACACCAGCATCGGGTCGTCGTCGAACTGGTTGCCGAGGCGGGGAGGCTGCTGGAAGAACGCCATGATCGGATCCTACTGCGTCCGGCCGGCGGCGAGCCGCTCGATCTGCGCGGCGAGCTCGAAGTCCTTGGCGGAGATCCCTCCCGCGTCGTGGGTCGTCAGATCGATCCGCACCGTGCTCCACACGTTGAACCACTCGGGGTGGTGGTTCATCCGCTCGGCGATCAGCGCGATGCTGGCCATGAAGCCGAACGCCTCCACGAAGTCGGCGAAGCGGTACTCGCGATGCAGCTTGCCGGCCTGCAAGGTCCATCCCGCGAGCGCGGTCAAGCGCCTGGCGACGTCATCGGCCTCGAGCTTGGCGGTAGGCATGCGCGCCTTATACCCCGAGACCTCGGCCGGGCGGACCGCGTTGCCCGGATCGCTCATCCTGCGCCGTGCCGGGCGTTCGATCGACGGTCGCCGGCGGGCCTCACGGCACCTTCACCGGCCGACCGAGCGGACCACGCCCCGGCGACTGGACGCCGGGCGCCATGAACGAGAACATCCGGCGGCGATGAACCTCCTGCTGGTCGATCCTGCGGAGCTGGCGGCCGACGGGACGTGCACCGTGCGCGACCGCCGCGCGCTGCACCTGCGCAGCGTGCTCGGCGCCCGCGTCGGGTCGCACGTCCGCGCCGGCGTGGTCGGTGGCGGCACCGGCCGCGCCGAGCTCCTCGCCGACGATGGCGTCGAGATCAAGCTACGGATCGCGCTGGTCGATCCGACCCCGGCGCCGCTGCCGGTCGAGCTCGTGCTCGCGATCCCGCGGCCCAAGGTCCTGACCCGCACGATCGAGACCGCCGCGGCGTTCGGCGTGGCGCGGATCGCGCTGACCAACGCCTGGCGGGTCGACAAGAGCTACCTGCGCTCGCCGCGGATGGAGCCCGAGGCGCTCGCCCACGCCGCGCGGCTCGGCGCCGAGCAGGGCGGCACGACGTGGCTGCCCGACATCGCGATCCACCGCCGGCTGATGGAGCTGCTCGATGCCCGCTGGCCCGGGCCGCCGGCGATCAAGCTGCTCGCCCACCCCGGCGCCCCGCCGATGGAAGAGGCGGTGCCGAGCCCGCCGGGCGCGCTGGCGATCGCGATCGGCCCCGAGGGCGGCTGGATCGCGCGCGAGGTCGACAGCTTCATCGAGCGCGGGTTCACGCCGGTGTCGCTCGGCACGCCGATCCTGCGGGTCGAGATCGCGGTCGCCACCGCGCTCGGCCAGCTGCTGATGCTGCGCCGCCTGGCGCGCGTCACCGCGAGCTGACCCGCGGCTCACGCCGGGACGATCAGGCAGGCGTCGCCGAGCTCGTGGCCCGACAGCCCGTGCTGCGCGGCCAGCGCGACCGCGCGGCGCAGCCGGTCGGCGGGCGCGAACGCCGACAGCAGCTCGAAGTGGCTCTCGCCCGGCACGTGCAGCCCGCTGACCAGCCCCGACACCACGCGCGGCCGGTAGCCCGCGCCGAGCCGCAGCGTCGCGATCCCCGAGCCCTGCCGGATCGGCAGGTCGTCGCCCGCGTCGTGCGCCGCGGCCTCGAGCGCGCGCACCACCGTCGTGCCGATCGCGATCACCCGGCCGCCGCGGGCCCGCGCGTCGCGCACCGCCTGCGCCGTGCGGGCCGGGACCTCGTAGCGCTCGGGCCACGGCAGCGCGCGATCGAGCGCGTCGTCGCCGGTCGACGACAGCCCGGCGGCGTGCGTCAAAGACGCGACCGCGATGCCGGCGCGGCGCAGCGCGAGCACCGTGTCCCAGGTCAGCGGGCGGCCCGCCGATGGCATCTCGGCGGCCCACGGCCGGCCGGCATACGCGGTCTGCACCGACCACAGCGCCAGCCGCTCGCTGCGATGCGCGTACTGCACCGGCGCGCCCGCGGCGTACAGCGTCTGCCACAGCCTGTCGCCGTCGCAGTGCACCGCGAGCTCGACCCGCCGTCCGGTCGCGGCGAGCACCGTCGCCGGCAGCCCGGCCACCGTCACCCGGTCGCCGCGCTCGACCCGCGGCGGCGGCGCGCGATGCTCGGTGCGCGTGCGGTGGTCGCCCGGCCCGAGCAGCACGCCCGACAGCCGGCCGGCCTCGACCGGACCGGACAGCCGCAGCTCGAGCTCGCTGCCGTCGGCGGCCCGGCCGGGCAGCGACGCCGGCAAGGTCGCCGCGTCGTTGACCACCACCAGGTCGCCGGCGCGCAAAAGCCGCGGCAGCGCGGCGAACCGCTCGATCCAGGGCGCCGCGTCACCGTCCGGATCGACCACGACCAGCTGCACCGCGTGGCGCGGCACCTCGTCGCTGCGCAGCCCCGGCGCGCGGTCGCCGGGCGCCCCGGGATCGATCGCCCGATCCACGCGAACCTCATCGACGCGGTCCCCGCCGCGGACCTGGACGCCCGCCGCCCCGAGTCCGGCCGCATCTCGATCGATCGCCTGATCCACGCGAGCCTCGTCGACGCAGTCCCCGCTGCGGACCCGAACGCCCACCGCCCCGCGCCCGGCCGCATCGCGGTCGATCGCCCGATCCAGGCAAACCTCGTGGACGCGGTCCCCGCCGCGGACCTGGACGCCCACCGCCCCGCGCCCGGCCGCATCGCGAGCGATCGGCGAATCCACGCCAACCTCATCGACACGGTCCCCGCCGCGGACCTGGACGCCCGCCGCGGCGCGCCCCGCCCCGCCGCGAGCGATCGGCGAATCCGCGCCAACCTCGTCGACGCGGTCCCCGCCGCGGATGTGGGCCCCGGCCGCCCCCCGGCCGCGCTGCCTCGCCGCGGGGATCACGTCGCCTCCCAGCGCGGCGCGACCAGCCGCGCGCCGCTCGGCGCCCGCGCCTCGTCCTCGATCATCTGCACGATCCGCGCGGCGACCTGGGCCGGCGGCTGCAGCGCCTGCCGGTCGGCGTCGGGGATCGCCGCCGCGTGCATCGCCGTGTCCATCTCGCCGGGGTCGACCGCGAGCACCCGCACGCCGGTGCCGTCGAGCTCGGCCGCGAGGATCCGGCTCAGGTGGTC
>DASWRS010000024.1:0-14622 GCA_036403075.1 Kofleriaceae bacterium | reverse complement strand
GGGTCGGCTCGAGCGCGTCGTCCCACTCGAGCCCCTCGACGTCCTGGCCCTCGAGCTCGAGCTCGAGCTCGGCGATCCCCGCGATCGCGATGCCGATCGCGTCGTGCAGCGGGCGGACCACCTCGCGCTCGAGGTTCCCGGGGTGGTCGGCGCGCAGGTGCGGCAGGATCGCCACCGCCGCGGCGCGCTGGAACGCCACCGCGATCGCCTCGGCGACGTCGTCGATCTCGGCGAGTCGTACCGTGCTCACGAGCTCCTGGTGATCGCGATGGGGTTCATTGATGTCGTCACGCTACGACCCGGCGCGCCCGCCTTGAACTGGCGGTCTCGACAGGTCGGCGGCCGCGCATCCCTGGCCGCCGCGACAGCTCTCCGCATCCGTAGGGAGCATTCTGATCAGGGCGTGGCCCCGCGGCAGCGGCCTCGTACTTCGTCGGAGGGATTCGCCGGCGGCTGCCCCAGGAGATTTTCGTGGTTGTCGTGTAACTACCGATGATGCAATCCCAGGGCAGATAGGCGTACATCGTAGATAATATAATATGTAGTCGAGCAAATCGTTTTTGTTGCTACTGATGCCGAAGAATTATCCACTGGAGTTGGATGAGAGCTGGTGTCTCGCTGATGCTGCCGGAGGTCGCTCGCGCGCCCGGAGCGCGGCCGGCACCGCAGCTCGCGCCCGCCGAGGAGCCGTTCGTCGGCCGGGATCGCGAGCTCGCGGAGCTGGTCGCGGCGGTGGCCTCGGGCGTACGCCGGATCTGGATCGGCGCGGCGTCCGGCCTGGGCAAGACCGAGCTCCTGATCCAGCTCGTGGGCCGGTGCCGGGAGCGCGGGCTGCCGTACCACTGGCTCGCCCCGCACGAGTCGGCCACGCCGCGCGCGCTGTGCGCGATCGCCGACGAGCTGGGCCGCGCCCCCGGGCCTCGCGATCGCCCGCGCCTGCTCGTGATCGACGACCTTGCCCGGCTGCGCCCGGTCGAGCCCTGGTTCGTCGAGCGCTTCCTGCCCGCGCTGCCCGCCGGGGTCGGCGTCGTCGTCGCCGATCGCGCGGCCGCGCCGGCCTGGCGCGCGGCGGACGACGACGGCGGCGTGGTGCTCGGGCTCGCACCGCTCGGCGACGCGGACGCACGGCGCTACCTGGCGCTGCGCGGTGTGCCCGACGCGCTGCACCCCGAGATCGTTGCCCAGGCCGAGGGCATCCCGGCGATCCTCGCCGCGGCGGCCACCGCTGCAGGTCCGCCGCCGCCGGCCGTGCACGGTGTCGTCGACGACGCGCGGTTCTACACCCGGCACGACTCCGACGATCACCGGCTCGCGATCGCGGTCCTGGTCGCGGCGCGCACCACCCCGTACGAGCTGCTCGAGCTCGCGTTCGACGACGCCCGCGCGGCGCGCGACGCGCACGCCTGGCTGTCGCGGCTGTCGTTCGTCGACCACACCCCGCGCGGCCTCGCGCCCCACACCTTGCTCCGCAAGGCCTGCGCGCGCGAGCTCGCCGGCCACGCTCCGGGCGTGTGGTCGCGCGCGCGCCGCGCCGTCCGCGTGTTCACCGATCACCGGCTCGCGATGGCGCACGATCCGCAGCGCTGGCTGCTCGATCGCCTGTTCGTCGATCGCGACGCTCCCGCGCTGCGCGACTACGCGATCCTGCCGGCCGCCGAGCCGCCGCTCGCGCTCGCGGCGCTGCGCGGCGACGATCGCGCCGCCGTCGCCGCGCTCGCCGCCACCCAGCACGGCGCCGGCGGCGCCGCCGCGATCGAGCGCTGGCTCGACGACGATCGCGCGGTGTTCGACGTGCTGTGCGATCCGCACGGCTGGGTCCAGGGCTACCTGTGCAGCGTCGCGCTCAGCGCCGCCGCCGCGGCGCCGCCCGCCGGGGACCCGGCGATCGACGCCTGCGTCGCCCACCTCCGATCGATCGGCTGGTTCGACCTCACGACACCGCCCGACGCGCGCGCCCTGGTGTTCCGCGACTGGACGATCGCGGGCGTCCACCAGGCACCGAGCGCCGGCGCCGCGCTGGTGCTCGCGCAGATGGCGGCCCGGCTCCTGACCACGCCGGCGGTCGAGCTCCAGTTCATCGTCACCGATCGGCCCGAGCCCTGGCAGCGGCTGATCCGGTTCCTCGGCCTCGTGCCCTGCGCCGTCGCCGAGCTCGCCTGGGGCGCGCGGCGCTGCACCGTGCTCGCGGCCGACTGGCGCGGCCACTCGATCTCGGCGGCGCTGCACCGCGCCAGCGAGGCGGCGCCCGCGCTCGACGCGGCCGCACCGCTGCTCACGGTCCCCGCCGCCGGCACCACACCGCTGCCGCTCGTCGGCCCGCGCGCGGCCACCGCGGCCACCGCGGCCACCGCGGCCACCGCCGCCACCGCCGCCACCGCGGCCACGGCCGCCAGCGACGAGGCCCGCGCGCTGTCGGCGGCGCTCGATCGGCGGATCGCCCAGCTCGCCAAGGCGGCCGCGCTGTCGCCGCGCGAGCAAGAGGTCCTCCAGTTGCTCCTGCTCGGCCGCAACACGACCGAGATCGGCATCGCGCTCCAGATCACCGCGCGCACGGCGCGGTTCCACCAGACCAACGTGCTCGACAAGATCGGCGCCGAGTCGCGGCTCGATATCGTTCGCCTCCTCCTGTGACGCGACGCCCCGCGTCGCCGCCGGCCCGATCACGCCGCGCGCGTCCGGCCGCTCGGGGACCGGCCGAACTGGCGGGCGAACGCCTGGCTGAATGCGCTGGTGCTGGCGTAGCCGACGTCGAGCGCGACCTCGGTCACCGAGGCGCCGTCCTCGAGCAGCCGCAGGGCGTGGAACAGCCGCACGCGGCGCCGCCAGTCGCCAACCGGCACGCCGGTCTCGCGCAGGAAGCAGCGCTCGATCGTCCGCAGGCTGGCCCCGGCCCGGCGAGCCAGCGCGGTGATCGACGCATCGTCGCCCGGCGCGCGGGTCACCAATTCGGCGAACCGGCGCGCCCGCGGATCGCGCGGCGAGGGCAGAGCGAGGCTGACGTCGCGCGCGGCGGCGAGCTGATCGAGCAACACGCCGACCAGCCGGGCCTGCTCCGGCTTTCGGCGATCGAGCGCGCCGATCCGCGAGACGTGCAGGATCAGCTCGCGGAGCAGCGGCGTCACCGCAATCGTGCGGACCCGGTCGGGCGCCGCGCGGCCGCGCGGGTCACCGGGCGGCGCCAGCTTCGAGATGTAGATCGACCGCATCGAGATCGGCGCGCGCATCACCTCGGTGTGCTGCGTGCCGGCAGGCACCCAGACCGCACGATCGGCGGGGACGATGTGGCGCGCGTCGTCGGTGATCACCTCGAGGTGGCCGCGGGTCGCGAACGTCAGCTGGTGCCAGGCGTGATCGTGCGCCGGCTCGGTGACGTCGTGCAGGAACGTCACCGGGTAGGTCCGGACCCAGACCGGGCCGTCGAGCGGAGCGTGGCGTGTTTTCGGCAGAGTTTGGCAGTCTAACGTATGTCCGCCACGCGCCGATCACGTACGTTGCGGTCATGGAGTTTGCCAAGAACACCGTCGCACACTTCGCGATCAACGCCGATGACGTCGAGAAGTCCCGGGCGTTCTACGCCGGCGTCTTCGGCTGGAAGTTCGCCGCCTGGGGCCCGCCGGGCTTCTACCAGATCGAGGCCAAGGGCTCGCCGGTGCTGGGCGCGTTGCAGGGCCGGCGCGAGCTGGTCAAGGGCCAGCGCACCGTCGGCTTCGAGTGCACGTTCGCGGTCGAGTCGATCGATGCCACCGAGAAGGCGGTCAAGGCGGCAGGCGGCAAGATCGTGCTCGACCGCTCGGTGATCGTCGGCGTCGGCACGCTGATGTTCTTCGCCGACCCCGACGGCAACGTGTTCGGCGCCATGCAGTACGACGCCGCGGCCGAGTAGCCGCCGCTCCCCCGGTGACGCGAGTCGGCGAACAGGCAGGCAGGGACGCGCTGGACGCGCGGCGGGTCCGTGGGATGCTTGGGGTGATGAAAGCTGCCGTGCTGTCGATCGCGCTGGCCGCATGCGGGGCGAGTCAGGCGGCAGCGCCGCCGCCGGTGTCGAACCGTGTGGCGGGGGTGCCGGCGGACGCCGCGGTCCGCGTGGCGCCAAGTGGAGGGGCCGCGGCGCTGGACAAGCTGCAGCAGCTCGCCGATGAGATGTGCCAGTGCCCGGACCGCGACTGCGCCGAGCGCCTGGTCGACGAGATGGCGCGCTGGGCCGACGAGGTGGCGAGCGGCGGCGAGGGCGGTCCGAAGGTCACCGGCGCGCAGGACGAGCAGGCTCGGGTGGCGACCGAGCGGATGTCGCGGTGCATGGCCGAGGTCTACCGGCGCCCCGCCGCTCACGCTGCACCGGCGGCTCCGCCTGCACCGGCGGCTCCGGCCGCGCCGGCTGCTCCGGCCGCTCCGCCCGCGAGGCCGTGATCAGTTCGCCGGGACCGGGGCGGCGGATCCGGTCGCCGCCGGAGTCGCAGGACGATCGACGTGCACGCCCGGCGTGACGCGGTGATCGCCGCTCCGCATCGATAGCCAGGCCGCGACCGCGCCGATCACGGCGGCGATCAGCATCACCGCGAGCAGGCGCGGGGTGAATCGCGACGCGCGCCGGTCGGTGCGGCGGTGCTCGGTGGTCGGCGCGCCGGTGGTCGCGAACCCCGGCGGGTTGCCGGCGACCGCCGGCGGCGCGAGCCGCGGCGACGGGCCGGAGCTCCGCGTCGAAAACTCGGATGGCGCGCTCGACGGCGCGTTCGATGCCGGGACCCGCGCCGGCCCCGAGCCGACGTGCGGCAGGGCCTCGAAGGGGCCCGATGGCGTCGCGTGGACCGAGGTCCAGGGCGAGGGCTGCGCCGGCGCGAGCGTCGCCCCCGTCGGTGGTGACGCCGGGGCCGGGGCCGGGGCGCGGGCCGGGGCCGGGACCGAGGTCCAGGGCGAGGGCTGCGCCGGCGCGCGCGTCGCCCCCGTCGGTGGTGACGCCGGGGCCGGGGCCGGGGCTGGGGCGCGGGCCGAGGCCGGGCCGTGGGCGGGGGCCGGGGCGCGGCTGGCGTCGTGCGCGGGCGTCGACGCTGGACCGGCAGACGCCGGCTCGGGGCCGCGCGCCGCGAGCGCACCGGGCGGCACCATGTCGCGCACCGTGGTCGTCGGCGCGGTCGTCGTGGCCGCGGAGGCGGCCGCGGTCGCCTGCATGCTGGCGCGGATCGCGGCGAGCGCGGCGGTGGTGGACTGGGCCGGCGCCGAGACACCGAGCAGGGTGCTGGCCGATGCCGGCGCGGCCGGCGCCTGCGGCAGCGCGGCGAGCGCGCGGAGCAGCGCGGACGGCCCGGCACCGCCGTCGGGTGGCGAGCCGATGGGGGCCGCGGTGGCCGCTGCGCGCGACGCCGGCGGCGAAGGCGACATCGCGGCCGGCGTGGACAGCCGCGGGATCGTGGGCACCGGCGGCGCGATCGATCCGGCGGCGCGGATCGTCGCCGCGGGTGCGCTCGGCGGTGCGCTCGGCGGTGCGATCGATCCGGCGGCGCGGACCGACGGGGGCGACGGAGCCGTGAACCCCGGCAGCGCCGGCCGGCGCTCCGGCGTCTCGGCATCGAGCGCGAGCTCGGCGGACGTCGAGCCGTCGGCGGGCACGTCCTCGAAGATCAGCGAGACGCTCAGATCGGGCACCGCGGCGAGCTCGGCCTCGATCGGATCGAGCGGGACGCGCCCGATCTCTCCGGACAGCGGCCGCACCGCGACGACGCTGCGCTGGAACGGCAGGGTCTCGCCGTCGAGCTCGAGCCAGGGCTCGGCGCGCGTGCCGAACAGGTCGCGGACCAGGCGGCTGACCGCCGAGCTCGACAGGATCGTCCCGGCGCGCATCGACGCGTTCTCGATCGCCTCGACGACGTCGCCGGCGGTCTGGAACCGCTCGGTCACCGACTTGGCGAGCAGGCGCAGCACGATGTCGTCGATCGCGCGCGGCACCTCGGACCGATGCGAGGATGGCCGCGGTGGCGGCTCGTTGACGATCGCCGTCATGTTGTCGAAGTCGCTGGTCCGGCGGTAGAGCCGCGTGCCGGTCAGCATCTCCCACATCACGATGCCGAGCGAGAACAGGTCGCTGCGGCGGTCGACGCGCACGCCGCGGCACTGCTCGGGCGACAGGTAGCTGATCTTGCCCTTGACCGTCCCCGAGCGAGTCTCGACCGCGCGGTCGGCTGCCTTGGCGACCCCGAAGTCGACGATCTTGAGGTTGCCCTCGTAGCTGACCATGAGGTTCGACGGCGTGACGTCGCGGTGGACGATGCCGAGCGGGCGGCCGTCGTTGGACACCCGCTCGTGCGCGTGGTGGAGCCCGGAGGCGGCCCCGGCGATGATCGTGAGCACGCAGGCCAGGGGGATCGGCCGGTGCAGGCCGAGCGCGCGCTGGAGCAGGGCGCGCACGGTCTCGCCGTGGACGTACTCCATCGTGAAGAAGTACGACTCGCCGAGCATGCCGATGTCGTAGACCGAGGCGATGTTGGGGTGCTGGAGCTGGGCCGCGAGCCGCGCCTCGTCGAGGAACATCTGCACGAACTCCGCGTCCGTGGCGCGCTCGCGCAGGATCCGCTTGAGCACGCAGTAGCGCTCGAGGCCGGTGGCGTTGGCGCCGCGCGCCAGGAAGATCTCGGCCATGCCGCCGACGGCGAGCTTCCCGAGGATCTGGTACCGGTTCGCGGTCGAGCCGACCTCGGCAGCACCCTTCGCCACGAGCCGATTGTCGGGCTGCATCGCCTCGGGTGTCAAACCCGTCGCGCCCGCGGTCCGCACGAACTGCGACGCCAGGACCCCGGTGCCGGTGGTGCGTTTCGCTGCACCGCGGGTCGGTCGCAGGGCCCGCGCGGCGCCGTTCTCCGACGAGCCCGAGAGACCCGCCGGCGGCCTGCTTCGCGCGCCGGCCCGCCGGCGGCGGTGTGAGGTCGGGTGGGTCGGCCGGCACCGCGGCGATCGGCGCCGCGATGCGAACCGCGAGCCCCCGGTGTTGCGATCCGGGCCGGTGTTTCAGGGGCAAGGCGCGAATGCCGGTCGCCGGCGGCGGGCGTTCCGCGCCGTGGGTCGCCGGCAACCACCGCCGATGTGCGTTGCCGGCCGGATCGGGTCCGCCGTGCCGCGGCCGACGCTGTTTGCCGAGTCGAGCGGCAGGTCCCCGGGTGATCCACCGGCCCGTGTTACCGGGCCGTCACGTCGGGCTCGCCGGGCGGCCACTCGCCGTGCGAGCTGCGGGTGGAGATGCGCGGCTTGCGGTACGATGCCGCCCATGTCGGACGGCATGGGCCTGGCGCCAGCAAGCGCACGAGATCCCGTGCGTTCGCTGGAGGCCGCGCTCGAGCGCGAGCAGAAGAAGGTCGCCCTGGTCCAGGAGGTCAGCCGGGCGCTGTCGAAGACCGGCGACCTCGACACGCTGCTCGCGCTGATCATCGCCAAGGTCACCGAGCTGATGGAGGCGGATCGCTCGACCTTGTTCGTGCTCACCGAGGACGGCAGCCAGCTGTGGTCGAAGGTGTCGCAGGGCAGCGACCGGGTCGAGATCCGGCTCGCGATCGGCGAGGGCATCGCCGGCTGGGTCGCCCAGACCCGCGAGGTCGTCAACATCCCGGACGCGTACGCCGATCAGCGGTTCCAGCCGGCGTTCGATCTCAGGAGCGGTTATCGCACGCGATCGATCCTGTCGGTGCCGATGCTCGGCGCGCCCGGCGATCTGATCGGCGTCCTGCAGGTGCTCAACAAGCAGGCCGGCCCGTTCACCCAGGCCGACGAGGAGCTGCTGGTCGCGCTCGCCAGCCAGGCCGCGGTCGCGATCGAGAACGCCCGGCTCTACCACTCGGTGGTCGAGCAGAACCAGGAGCTGTCGCGCGCGCGCCGCGACCTCGAGCGCCGGACCCGCGAGCTCAACGCGCTGTACGAGGTCGAGAAGGAGCTGTCGGCGGCGCTCGACCTCGACGACCTGTTGTCGCGCATCCTGGCCCAGGCGATCAACGTGCTCGGCGGCGGCGCCGGGTCGATCGCGCTGGTCGAGGCCGAGGGCGCGCTGCGGTTTCGCACCGTGCAGGGCCCGGCGGCGCCCCGGCTGATCGAGCGCACGATCGCCCACGGCACCGGCCTGCTCGGCTGGTCGATCAAGCACCGGACGCCGCTGGTGATCGAGGACCCGAGCCGCGATCCACGCCATGCCGCCGAGATCGCCGCGGAGATCGGCGTCGCGCCGCAGCACCTGCTGATCGCGCCGCTGATCGACGGCGAGGACGTGATCGGCGGGATCGAGATCATCGACCAGCGCCGTGCGTCGCGCGACGGCGACGGCGCGTGGAACAACGACGACCTCAAGCTGCTGGTCCTGATCGCCGCGCAGGCCGCGAGCGCGATCAGCCTGGCGCGCCGGCGCAGCGACGAGAGCAACCGCGACCGGCTGGCGTCGATCGGCCGGATGCTCGCCGGCCTGCTCCACGACCTGAAGACGCCGATGACGATCATCTCGGGCTACGCCCAGCTGATGGCGGCGATGGACGATGGCTCGGAGCGCGACAAGTACGTCGATCTGATCCAGCGCCAGTTCGACCTGATGGCCGGGATGACCCGCGAGGTCCTGGCGTTCGCGCGCGGCGACACCGATCTGGTGATCCGCAAGGTCTACGTCCACCGCTTCGCCGAGGAGCTGTCGACCCAGCTCCGCGCGGCGGTCCAGGGCCGCGGCATCGAGCTCGAGGTCGAGGCGCGCTACGACGGCATCGCGTACTTCGACGAGCAGAAGCTGATGCGCGTGTTCCACAACCTGGCGAGCAACGCGATCGAGGCGATGCCCGACGGCGGCCACCTGCGCGTGGTGATCGAGCGCAACGCCGACGAGCTGGTGTGGGCGGTGCGCGACACCGGGCCCGGGATCCCCGACCACGTGCGCGGCCGGCTGTTCGAGCTGTTCGCGACCGGGCGCAAGGGCGGCACCGGCCTGGGCCTGGCGATCGTCAAGCGGATCATCGACGACCACCACGGCACGATCCGGCCCGAGACCGGCCCGTCGGGGACCACGTTCGTGATCCGGATGCCGATCACGCGTCCGTCCGACGCCGATCACGCCGATCACTAGCCATGCTCGCGCTGCGCGGCATCGACCGGGCGTTCGGCCGCCGCCGCGCGGTCGCCGGCGTCTCGCTCGAGGTCGCCGCCGGCGAGGCCGTGCTCCTGGTCGGCCGCAACGGCGCCGGCAAGACCACGCTGCTACGGATCGCGACCGGGTTCCTCGATCCGGACGCCGGCGAGGTCTTCGTCGACGGCATCGCGATGGCGCGGCACCGCGCGCGGGCCCAGGCCCGGCTCGGCTACCTGCCGGAGCACGCGCCGGCGCCGGGCGAGCTGACCGTGCGCGAGCACCTCACCTTGCGTGCGCGCCAGAAGCGCGTCGCGGCGGCGGGGCTCGACCGCGCGCTCGCGCTCGCGGGGCTGGGCGACACGACGCGCCAGCGGATCGCGACCTTGTCGAAGGGTTTCCGCCAGCGGGTCGGGCTCGCCGACGCGTTGCTCGGCGACCCGCCGCTGCTGGTGCTCGACGAGCCGACCGGCGGTATGGATCCGCTCCAGGTGAAGCAGCTACGCGAGCATCTGATCGGCGCTGCGCGAGATCGCGCGATCCTGGTGTCGAGCCACGCCGTCGCCGATCTCGAGCCGCTGGCGACCCGGGTCGCGGTGCTGCGCGCCGGCGAGCTGATCGCGATCGACACGCCGGCCGCGCTGTGCCGGCAGGTCGGGGTCGATCGGCTCGAGGCCGCGGTGGTGGCGCTGCTCGGCGAGGAGCCGGCGGGATGACCGCCGTGTACTGGGTGTGGCGGCGCGAGCTGGCGGTGATGCTGCGCGCGCCCGTGGTCTACGTCGTCGGCGGGCTGTTCCTGGTCGTCCAGGGCGTCGCGTTCGCCGGCCTGGTCGGCGCGATGTCCGATCCGCGGCGGGCGGCGCCGCTGGGCGCGTTGCTCGAGGGCCAGCTCGCCGGGACGCTCCTGACCTGGGTGCTCGAGCTCGTCGTGCTCACTCTGCTCGGGATGCGGGCGATCGCCGATGACAAGCGCGGCGGTGGCTGGGAGACGCTGCTCACCGCCGGGGTCGGCGAGGGCGCTGCAGTGGCCGGCAAGTGGCTCGCGGCTACCACGATCTACGCGGTGGTGTGGCTGCCGACGCTGGCGTACCTCGCGGTCCTGGCGATCTACCGCGCGGACGCGGGCGGCTGGGACGTGCCGGCGATCGCGGTCGGGTACGCCGGCGCGATCGCGCTCGGCGCGGCGCTGCTGGCCTGGGCGATCGCGGCGAGCGCCGCCACCGCGTCGCCGCTCGCGGCCGGCGGCCTGGGGTTCGCGTGGTTGATCGGCATCTTCCTGGTCGGCGAGCTCGCGGCGCTGTGGCCGGACCTGGCGATCGATCACCCGGCGCTGGCCGCGGTGCTCGAGGCCGTGTCGCTGCGCGCGATCGCGACCGACTTCGCGCGCGGCCACGTCGCCGTGCTCGCCGTGGCGGTGCTCGCGAGCCTGACCGTCGTCGGCCTCGCGCTGGCGATCACGCTGGCCTGCGCCGGCCGGCGCCGCCGCCGCGAGATCGCGATCCGCGCGCTCGGCACGGTCGCGTGCGCCGTGATCGGCGTGCTCGCGTGCGTGCTCGCGGCGCGCCACCCCGTGGGCCTCGACCTCAGCGCGGCCGGGCGCAACACCCTCGACGAGGCCACGCGCGGCGTGCTCGCCGAGCTGCCCGGGCCCGCCGCGCTGACCATCGTCGAGCCGACCCTGGGCGGGCTCTCGCCGATCTACGACGAGGTTGCCCACGTCGCCCAGCGCATGGCCGATGCCGCGCCGCGGCTCACCGTGCGCCGCGTCGACCCGGCGAGCGCGCCGGGCGGGCGGACCGCGCTCGCGCGTGCGGCCGGGCTGGCGCCGGACGACCTCGCCTCGGGGGGCGCGATCGTCGTCGAGCTCGGCGGCAAGCGACGGGTCGTCGACCTGAGCACGTTCGCGGTCGAGATCCGCCCGAGCGGCGAGCCGGTGGTGGAGCGCCGCGCGATCGAGCGGGCGATCGCGGGTGCGCTCGGTGCGCTCGCCGCGCCGCGGCCGATCACGATCTGCGCGACGCGCGGCCACGGTGAGCTCGCGCTCGCCGCGGCGCCGTCGGGCCGGGACTGGGCGGCGGTGGCCGATCGCCTGCGCGGCGAGGGCATGACGGTCGAGGACGCCGAGGTGGCGAGCGCGGTGCCGGCGCGGTGTGCGGTCGTGGTCGTCGCCGGACCGACGGCGCCGCTCGCCGCCGCCGAGGCGCTCGCGATCCAGGACTTCGTCCGCGATGGCGGCGGCCTGATCGTCGCGGCGGGCGACCCGGTGAACGATGCGCTGCCGGCGACCGGCCTGGAAGGCGTGCTCGCCGCCGACGGCCTCGGCGTGCCGCCGGTGATCGCCGTCGATCCGACGCGGCGCGTGCGCGAAGTCGAGAACGGCCTGCTGATCATCGACGGCTACGCCGATCATCCGATCAACCGCGGCTTCGCCGGCCTGCGCGCGACGCTCTGGGTCCAGCCCCGCGCGGTGGTCGTCACGGGCGGGGCGCGGCCGCTGGTCTCGGCGACGGCCGCGAGCTGGGGCGAGCGCGATCTGGTCAATCCGCCGGCCCGGGACGCCGATGATCTCGCGGGGCCGGTCGCGCTGGCGGCGATCGGCTCGGTGCATCGCGTGATCGCCATCGGCTCGGCCGGCTCGTTCACCTCGGCGGCGCTGGCCCACGGCGGCGCCGCGGACCTGTGGCTCGCGCGCGCGATCCGCTTCATATCGGGAACACCGGAGTCCGCGCCGGTCGCGAGCCGGGCGCCCGATCAAGCTCGCCTGGTGATGACCAGCGGCGAGCGCCGCGCGGTGATCGCGCTGTCGGTCGCCGGCATCCCGCTGGCCTGGCTGGTCGCCGGCGGCGCCGTGCTCGTGTGGTGGCGGAGGAGGACGTCGCGATGATCCGGTCGCCCCGGCGCGAGGCGTCCGGTCGGCGATGCGCGTGCGCCCACGTGGGCGCGACGGAACCAGCCGGGACCGGGGTCGCATGATCGCGTCGTGGCGCGGGCTCGCGGTGGCAGCCGCGATCGCGGTGGCGCTCGCGGCGATCCTGATCGTCGACGTCGCGCACACGCCGGTGCCGCCGGGACCCGACGCCCGCGCGCTGGTGCCGGGCTTCGATCCGGCGCGCGTGACCGAGCTGATCTGGGAGCGCGCTGGCCGGCCGGCGATCCGCGCCGTGCGCGCGGGCGATCGCTGGGAGCTGCGCACGCCGGGCACCGTCCCGGCGGACACCGGCGCGATCGGCGACGTGCTCGCCGCGCTGCGCGGCGGTCGCTGGCACCGGGAGGGAGCTCCGCGGCCGGCGCACGGGACCCTGACCGTCGTCGCCGGGCCCGTGCGCCACGTGATCGGCATCGCCGAGCCGATCGCCGGCACCGAGCAGGGCTGGATCGTCGACGACGGCCGTGGCGTCGTGGTCGACAGCTGGGTCGCACGCGCGCTCGATCGCGATCCGCTGTCGCTGCGGATCCGCCGGCCGCTCGCCGACGCCGGCGGCGCCCGTGCGATCACGATCACCGGCAGCCCGCCCGGCGCCAGCGACCCGGCGGTCGACCTGCGGATCGAAGGCACACCGCGGCGGCGGGTGCGGCCGAGTGCGCTGCTGCTCGCGCCCGAGGCCGCCGGCGAGCTCGAGCGCGCGCTACGCGAGGTGGCGATCGTCCGGGTTCCGGATGGACCGTCCGCTGCTCACGGGCTCGCGATCCGGGTCGCCGGCATCGGCACGCAGGCCGACATCACCATCGAGCTCGGCGGCAGCTGCCCCGGCGCGCCCGCGCTGATCGCGCTGGCCGGGACCGCCGGCGATGGCTGCGTCGAGCGTGCCGCCGCCGAGGCCGTCGAGCGCGCGGTCGCGCGGCTGCTGCAGCCTCCGGATGCCATCGTCGAGCGCCGGCCGGTGCCGTTCGAGCCGCAGCACCTCGTGCTCGCCGACGGCGCGGCGCTGGACACCTCACCGCCGCGGCTCGGCGACGCCGCCGCCGACCCGGCGCGCGTGACCGAGCTCCTCGCCGCGCTCGCCGCGCCCGCCGCGGTCGCGAAGCTGCCGGCCGGCCCCGCCACCGGGCACATCGTCGCCACCGCCCGCGATGGCGCGGCGGTCACGCTCGACCTGTTCGCCGGCCACATGCTCGCCCGGCACGGCGAGCCGCTCGCCCTCGCGCCGCCGCCGGGCGCCTTCTCCCTTCTGACCCG
Source organism: Kofleriaceae bacterium (assembly GCA_036403075.1). GTDB lineage: Bacteria > Myxococcota_A > Polyangia > Haliangiales > Haliangiaceae > JABFXX01. The sequence continues at coordinate 1,369 of DASWRS010000024.1, read as the reverse complement.
GCCATCGCGCGAGCTGCGCGATCCGACGCTGTGGCTCGAGGAGCCGACCATGATCACGACGCTCACCATCGACGATGTCGGCTACCAGCGCGGCGCGGTGATCGGGGACTGGACACGCCGGCCGGCCGGCCCCGGCGATGCCGCCGGTCCCGACGCTGTCCGCATCCGCATCGAGGCCCTCGTGGCGCAGCTCGCCGCGCCGCGTGCGCTCGGCTTCCTCGATGGTCGCATCGCCGTCGCGCACCGCGTGGCGATCGAGGTGACGCCACCGGTCGGCGCGCCGACCCGGCACGAGCTCGAGCTCGGTACGCCGCGTCCCGCCGGCTGTCCCGCCCGCATCGGCCAAGACACGGTGGTGCTGCCCGCCGCCGTCTGCGCAGGCGTCGCGGCACTGGCCCCGCGCCGCAACGCCCCCTGATCCCGGCGTATCCCTCGCGATCCCGCTGCTCACGCCGACGCGGACGCCGACGCCGACGCCGACGCGGACGCCGACGCCGACGCGGACGCCGACGCCGACGCCGACGCCGACGCCGACGCCGACGCCGACGCCGACGCCGACGCCGATGCCGATGCCGATGCCGATGCCGATGCCGACGACGCCGACGCCGACGACGCCGACGCCGACGCCCGACGCCCGACGCCGACGCCGATACCGATGCCCGACACCCGAACTTCCGACGCTGACGTCCGATGCCCGATGTGAATCGCTGCCGGCATGTACAGAGACCTCCGGAGAGCGCCACCCGGCCTGTGACTGGCGCGTTTCAGCTGACCTGGCTGACTTGGTACGCCCCACTCACAGCCCACTGCCCTGCGCTCATGCTCCCGTAAGTCTTAAATATATTTTCATTTTTAGACCGAACCGTGGAGCCGCCGACGCCGACGCCCGAACGTCCGACGCTCCACGCAGGCATTGACGTCCGATGCCCGATGCGAATCGCTGCCTGCATGTACAAGAGACCTCGGGAGAACGCCACCCGGCCTGTGACTGGCGCGTGTCAGCTGACCTGGCTGACTCGGTACGCCCCACTCACAGCCCAGTGCCCTGCGCCCATGCTCCCGTAAGTCCTAAATATATATTCTTTTTTGGACCGAGCCGTGGGAGCGCAGCCTTCGCCTTCAAGGCGTTGATCAATGCCGCGAGCGATGACGTTATGATCACTGAATCTGAATCTCTGAATTTCAAATCAAAGATTTGATCTTCCAAGCGGATCCCGATCGAGGGTCGGGACTGTGGGGAACGCGAAGAGGGCTGTGAGCCGCGTCTGGGTAGATCAGGTCAGCCGCGGCGCGGGTCATCAGCCCTCCGCGTTGTCCACAGGCCACCGGATGTTCGACGGAAGCGCGCTCTCGAGGGATCGGCCACGGC
>DASWRS010000023.1:0-9108 GCA_036403075.1 Kofleriaceae bacterium | reverse complement strand
GGCATGGCACCGTTCTCCGGCAGGTCGCCCTTGCCGCGGGAGCGCGTGTCGGCGACGGGTACCAGCGCGCGGCGCAGCGCCAGCCGGTCACCGAGCACCGCGTCCACCGCGGCCGGGGCCACGAACGCGAGGCTGGTCATTGCCGCCGTCGCGCCGTAGGCGCCGAACATCGGGCGGGGCAGGACCGGCTGGGGGGTGGGGATCGAGGCGTTCGCGTCACCCATCGCGCCCCACGCGATCATGCCGCCCTTGATGACGAGGTGTGGCCGTACCCCGAAGAATGCCGGCTCCCACAGCACCAGGTCGGCAATCTTGCCGGCCTCGACGCTGCCCACCTCGTGGGCGATGCCGTGCGCGATGGCCGGGTTGACCGTGTACTTGGCGACGTACCTCTTGGCGCGGACGTTGTCGGCGCGCTCGCCTGCGTCGCCGAGCGCGCCGCGCTGCAGCTTCATCTTGTGCGCCGTCTGCCAGGTGCGCAGCACCACCTCGCCGACGCGGCCCATGGCCTGGCTGTCGGAGCTGAACATGCTGATCGCGCCCAGGTCGTGCAGCACGTCCTCGGCGGCGATGGTCTCGCGGCGGATGCGGCTCTCGGCGAAGGCCAGGTCCTCGGCGATGTTTGCATCGAGGTGGTGGCAGACCATCAGCATGTCGAGGTGCTCGTCGAGCGTGTTGACGGTGTACGGCCGGGTCGGGTTGGTCGAGCTCGGCAAGACGTTGGGCTCGCCGCACACCCGCAGGATGTCGGGGGCGTGGCCACCGCCGGCACCCTCGGTGTGATAGGTGTGGATCGTCCGTCCGCGGAACGCCGCGATCGAGTCGTCGACGTAGCCCGACTCGTTGAGCGTGTCGGTGTGGATCGTGACCTGGACGTCCTCGGCTTCGGCGATGCCGAGGCAGCAGTCGATCGCCGGCGGCGTCGTGCCCCAGTCCTCGTGCAGCTTGAGCCCGATCGCCCCGGCGCGGATCTGGTCGACCAGGCCCTCGGGCGACGACGTGTTGCCCTTGCCGGTCAGCCCGATGTTGAGCGGGATCGCGTCGGTCGCCTGCAGCATCAGCTCGATGTGGCGCATCCCCGGCGTGCACGTCGTCGCCTTGCTGCCGGTGGTCGGCCCGGTGCCGCCGCCGACGAACGTCGTGACCCCGCTCGCCAGCGCCTCGTCGGCCTGCTGCGGGCAGATGAAGTGGATGTGGCTGTCGATGCCGCCGGCGGTGATGATCAGCCCCTCGCCGGCCAGCGCGTCCGTCGTGACCCCGACGATCATCCCGGGCGTCACGCCGACCATCACCGCCGGGTTGCCCGCCTTGCCGATGCCGGCGATCCGGCCGTGCTTGATCCCGATGTCGGCCTTGTAGATCCCGGTCCAGTCGATCACCAGCGCATTGGTGATCACCAGATCGAGCGCCTCGGCGTCGGCGGCGCCGGCGTACTGGCCCATGCGATCGCGCAGCACCTTGCCGCCGCCGAACTTGCACTCGTCGCCGTACACGGTGTGATCGCGCTCGACCTCGGCGACGAGATCGGTGTCGCCGAGCCGGACCCGGTCGCCGGTGGTCGGCCCGTAGAGCTCGGCGTAGCCGCGGCGATCCAGCGTGTGGCTCACGCCGCACCCCCGCGGCCGGGCACCAGGCGCACCGTGCGCTGCTCGCCGGGCTCGAACCGGACCGCGGCGCCGGCGGGGATGTCGAGCCGCTGGCCCGCGGCGGCGGCGCGGTCGAACGCGAGCGCGCGGTTGGTCTCGGCGAACGGATAGTGGCTGCCGACCTGGATCGGCCGGTCGCCCGTGTTGGTCACGACCAGCTCGGTCGTCGGCCGGCCGGCGTTGACCTCGATCGGCCCGTCGCCGGGGATCACCTCGCCGGCGCGCACCGCCCGCGGCGGCTCGGCGAACCGCGCCCGGTCCGGCACCGGCAGAAAGCTGCCGTACAGCGCGAGCTCGAGATCGCCGTGGTCGGCGACGATCGGATGGTGCACCGTCACCAGCTTGGTGCCGTCGGGGAACGTGCCCTCGACCTGGACCTCGGTCACGAGCTCCGGCACGCCATCCATGACCTGGTGGCGCCCGAGGAACGTCCGGCCGAGGTCCATCAGCTCGGCGACTGGGCGCCCGTCGCGGATCAGCTCGAGCAGCTGGGTCGCGATCAGCGCGATCGCCTCGGGGACGTTGAGCCGCACACCGCGCGCCAGCCGCTTCTGGGCGAGCACGCCCGCCTGGTGAAGCAGCAGCTTGTCGACCTCGCGTGGAACCAGCCGCATCGCGTCAACCTATCACCGCGCCGCGCCGCGCGCGTTTCGAAGCGGTTTCCTCGCCGTCACCAGCGGCGCTGCCAGGGCACCGCGCCGAGCGCGGCGCACGCCGGGCCGATCAGCGCGCGCACCGCGGCGGTGACCCGATCGACGCGCTCGCCGGCGATCCGGAACACGGCGCCGTCGCCGAACCGGCTGCCGGCGACCACGACCGAGGCACCCGGTGCCGGCGGCACGAGCCGGGCCAGCTCGGCCGCGGCGTGGGCGGTGACGCGCGGCCCGACCAGCACGCAGGTCGCGAGCGCCTCGAACCGCCGCATCCGGGCGGCGACGTCGCCGTCGAGCACGAGGCGATCGAGCAGCCGCGGCCCGCCGGTGATCGCGATGTCGAGCGCGCTGTCGATCCGATCGGCCGACCAGCGCTCGCCGTGCGCCACGCGGCCGGCGGTGATCGTGTCGGCCAGCACCAGCGACGCGCCGGCGGCGAGCTCGATCGCGGTGACCTGCACCAGCCGCGCGCCGCGGAACGGCACGATCGGATCGGGCACGACGATCGCGGCGGCGGCGTCGCCGACCCGCACGGTGGTGCGCTGGCGGGTCTGGCCCCGGTACGCCTTGGTGGCGGCTTGCGTCGTGACCACGCAGGTCGCGCCGCGATCGACGGTGACCTCGAGCGCGAGGTCGTCGCCGTCGACCAACCCGCCACCGAGGTTGCCGGCGACCACCCAGGCCGCGGGCCCCGGCCGTCGCGGGCACAACAGGCGCAAGGGCCCGGCCGGCCGCGCGCGATGGACACAGCTGCCGTCGGCGCCGGCGCGCACCACCACGGCCGCGACCGCTTCGCGCATGTCTCTGGATATACGCCAGGCCCGCGGCCGTTGCGCGCCGCGACATGCCAGGCCCCCGGTTTCCAGCCCGCCCAGCCTCACCGCGGGCGATAACTGCTGTGCAGAACACAGTTCCGGATGGCGGGACCGCGGATCGTGAAGATTCTCGTCAGCGCGGACATGGTCGGCGGACCGCGGTAGCATGCCGCGGCGTGGGCACGCTGTACCTGATCCGCCATGGCCAGGCCTCCTACGGGGAGGCCGACTACGATCGGCTGTCGCCGCGGGGGATCGAGCAGGCACTCGCGATCGGGCGCTGGGCCGCACGCGTCGGGCTCGATGCCCTGTACGCCGGACCGCTGCGCCGCCAGCAGCAGACCGCGCAGTATGCGATCGAGGGCGCTGGTGGGACCCTGCCCGTGCCGCAGCTGGTCCCCGAGCTCGCCGAGTACCCGGCGTACGAGATGCTGCAGCACCTGGTGCCGCGCCTCGTCGCCGAGGATCCGAGGTTCGCCCAGCTGACCTCGGCGCCGACGCCGCGGCTGCTCGACCAGGCGTTCCACACGATCCTGATCCGGTGGTCGCGCGACGAGTGGGCGGACGAGGTGGCGATCGCGGGCGTCGAGCGGGTCGGGGCGTTCGTGGCCCGCGTCCGTGCCGCGCTCGATCGCGTGCTGCGCGCGGCGGGCTCGGGCGCGCGGCTGGCCTGCGTGACCAGCGCCGGGCCGATCGGCGTCGCCGTCGGCCTGGTGTTCGGCGTCCCGGCCGAGCGCATGATGCGCACCGGCATCACGATCCGCAACGCGTCGATCACCGAGCTCCGGTTCCGCAGCAAGGACTTCGACTGGCAACCCGATCAGCTGTCGCTGGTCACCTTCAACCTCACGGCGCACCTCCCCGAGGAGCTGCACACCGAGCGATGACGGCGCCGATGCGTACCCCGCCCACCCCCCCGAAGAAAGCCAGGTAGCCATGGACTTCGATCCCCCCGAGGCCGTCCGGCCGCTCCTCGAACGCATCGAAACGTTCGTCGCCGACGTGGTGATGCCCGCCGAGGCCACCGTGCTCGAGCGCGGCTTCGGCCACTGCGTGCCGCTGCTCGACGAGCTGCGCGCGCAGTGCAAGGCGGCCAAGCTGTGGGGCCCGCAGCTGCCGCACGAGCTCGGCGGCCTGGGCCTGGGCCTGGTCGAGCACGGCCTGGTGTCGGAGCGGCTCGGCCGGTCGCCGCTGGGCCACTACGTGTTCGGCTGCCAGGCGCCCGACGCCGGCAACATCGAGGTCCTGCACAAGTACGGCACGCCGGAGCAGAAGGCGAAGTGGCTCGAGCCGCTCGCCCACGGCAAGATCCGGTCGTGCTTCTCGATGACCGAGCCGGAGAACCCGGGCTCGAACCCGACGATCATGTCGTGCCGCGCGGTGCGCCACGGCGATGACTACGTGATCGACGGCCACAAGTGGTTCACCAGCGCGGCCGATGGCGCGGCGTTCGCGATCGTGATGGCGGTGACCAACCCCGACGCGTCGCCGCACAGCCGCGCGTCGATGATCATCGTGCCGACCGACGCGCCCGGGTTCGAGCGCGTCCGCAACATCAAGATCATGGGCGACGAGGGCTCGGGCTACGGCACCCACGCCGAGATCCGGTATCACGGCGTCCGCGTGCCGGTGACCAACCGGCTCGGCGCCGAGGGCGCCGGGTTCCTGATCGCCCAGGAGCGGCTCGGCCCGGGCCGGATCCACCACTGCATGCGCTGGATCGGGATCTGCGAGCGCACGTTCGACACGATGTGCCGCCACATCACGCGCCGCAAGATCGACGAGGAGAAGACGCTCGCGTCCAAGCAGATCGCGCAGGCCTGGGTCGCCGAGGCCCGCGCCGAGATCGACGCCGCGCGGCTGATGGTGCTCCACGCCGCCTGGACGATCGACAAGAAGGGGTTCTCGATCGCGCGCGACAGCGTGTCGCTGATCAAGTTCTTCGTCGCCGACATCATGATGCGGGTGATCGACCGCGCGATCCAGCTCCACGGCGCGCTCGGCATCACCAGCGACACGATCCTCGCGCACTACTACGTCCACGAGCGCGGCGCGCGGATCTACGACGGCCCGGACGAGGTCCACAAGATGGCGGTGTCGCGGCGCATCCTCGCGAGGTACGCATGAGCGGCGTCGAGGACGCCCCCCGCGAGATCCGCCAGGGCGAGGAGCTCGACGTCGCCAGGCTGACGGCGTACCTCGCGCAGCAGTTCGGCCCCGGCGAGGTCAGCGTGTCGCAGTTCCCCGGCGGGCACTCGAACCTCACCTACCTGGTGCGCCACGGCGACCACGAGTACGTGCTGCGCCGGCCGCCGTTCGGCAGCAAGGTCAAGTCCGCCCACGACATGGGCCGCGAGTTCACCGTGCTGACCAAGCTCTCGGCGGTCTACGATCGTGCGCCCCGGCCGTACGCCTACGAGGCCACCGGCGAGGTCCTCGGCGCGCCGTTCTACCTGATGGAGCGCCGCCGCGGCGTGATCCTGCGCAAGGAGGTGCCGCCGGAGGTCGCCGGCGACCTGCCGCGGATCCGCCGGATCTGCGAGCACCTGATCGACGCGCTGGTCGATCTCCACGCGGTCGATTACACCGCCGCGGGCCTGGGTGACTTCGGCAAGCCGGTCGGCTACATCGAGCGCCAGGTCACCGGCTGGAGCAAGCGCTACGTCGACTCGCAGACCGACGAGATCCCGTCGGTCAACGAGGCCGCCGCGTGGCTCGCGTCGCACATGCCCGCCGAGGTCGCGCCCGCGCTGATCCACAACGACTTCAAGTTCGACAACGTGATCTTCGATCCGAACCTCGAGCGGATCACCGGCGTGCTCGACTGGGAGATGGCCACGGTCGGCGATCCGCTGATGGATCTCGGCACGTCGCTGTCGTACTGGGCCGAGGCCAAGGACCCGCAGGCGTTCTACCAGCTGCCGTTTGGCCCGACCGCCAAGCCGGGCATGATGACCCGCCAGGACTACGCCGATCGCTACCTCGAGCGCTCGGGCCGGCAGACCACCGACCTGGTGTTCTACTACGCGTTCGGCCTGTTCAAGACCGCCGTCGTGCTGCAGCAGATCTACTACCGCTGGCGCAAGGGCATCACCAGCGACCAGCGGTTCGCGCACCTGATCCTCGGCGTCCGGATCCTGTCGGAGCAGGCCCGCACCGCGATCAACCGCGGGTCGATCTGATCTCGACCTTCCAGGCGCCGTGCTCGGTATCCTCGACGATCTCGACCCGCGGGTCCTCGTCGCGGAACACCAGGACCTTGGCGTCGTCGTCGCGCGGTTTGGGCTCGCCCCACTTGTGCTTGAACAGCTCGAGCAGCGTATCGCGGGCCTCGGGGTGCGGCCGCCACGGGATCGCGAACGTCATCCGGCGGACCACCGGACCGCCGCCGGTCACCAGGGTGATCCGCGTCGCCGCGCGCTCCCACTCGGTCGGTAGCAAGGTCAGCACCAGGTCGTGCCCGGCCACGGTGACCGCGTCCTTGTAGACCTTCTTGACCTCCTCGACCGGCTTGCCGAGCACCGGCTCGGGCAGGCCGTCGAGCACGTCGGGCTGATCGCCGAACAGCTGCGCCGCGGGCAGGAAGTTGTCGTACGCCAGGTCGTGGCTGTAGCCGAGCGCGTCGCGCAGGGTCGCGCGCCAGCCGGTGGTCGGATCCGGCCACACCAGCACGGTCTTGCCGACCGGCTCGGTCGCCCGCCAGCCCTCGCTCCAGGCGTCGGCGATCAGATCCTCGGCGTGCTGCGGCAGGTTCAGGTAGATCGACTTGACCGTCCCGGTCTTGTCGTCGATCGCCACGAACTCGCGGACGCCGTCGACGCCGGTCGCGATCCCGGCGCGGACGTCGACCGGGCCGGGCGCGAGCTTGCGAGCATCGGCGAGCTTCATGCCGATCCGTAGATTCGCGAGCTCGCCCGGCGGCACGACGTGGGCCCCGAAGAACTCCGAGGTCAGCACGTGGTACGGCACGAACTCGATGAAGCAGTTGCGCTCGAGGCAGTCGAGCTTGACCTTCCACCCGGTGTTCTCGCTCGCCCACGTGGTCTCGGGCTGGCCGAGCGAGTCGCGCGTGATCTGCGGCTGGCCCCAGCTCCGGGTCAGGAGCTCGCGGGCGCCGTGGCCCTGGACCACCGCGAGGATACCGGCGACCACGCCGGAGTCGACCCGGACCTCGAGCGTCACGTCGGACACGCCGGAGTCGAGCACCAGCTGGTCGCGCACGCCCTTGTGGTCCTCGCGCAGCGCCGGCAGCCGGCGCCGGGCCTCGGCGACGCTGATCCCGGGCTGGATCTTGGCCAGGCCGCACGGCGGCTCGATCGTCTGGCCGAAGAAGTCGGGGTTGAGCGGACGCGACGAGCCGCACGCGGCCGCGGTGGCGGCAAACAGGGCGAGCACGGCTCTCACCCTTCCTTTTTGCCGCGCTCCGGGCCGATCCACAAGCGACCGGGATCCGGCGGCCCGCCGCACGGCGCGCCGGCTGCGCGTGTTGCGCCGTGTTGCGCAATGTGTAGCGATTATCGCATCAGCGTCCGGACCGCGTCGCCCAGGATGGTCAACGCCGAGCGCATCTGGTCCTCGGGCAGGTAGGCATAGGCGATCCGGAAGCCGTGGAGGTGCGGCGCGCCGACGTACGCCGCCGACGCGTTGGACACGTGGACGCCGCGGCGCGCCAGGTGGGCCTCGATCGCCGCGTAGTCGATCGTGCGCGGCAGCTCGAGCCACAGGGTCGGTCCGCCGCCCGGACGGGTCCAGCGCACGCCGTCGGGCATCAGCTCGTCGAGCGCCGCCAGGCACGCCGCGTAGCGGATGTCGAGCGCGCGCTGCAGCGCCGCCAGGTGCGTGTCGTAGTAGCCGCGATCGAGGAACTCGGCGACCACCGCCTCGGTCAGCCAGGGGTTGCCCAGGGTCGACAGCCGCTTCATCGCGACTAGCGTCGGCACCAGCTCGGGCGCGGCGGCGACGAACCCGACCCGCAGCGACGGCAGCAGCTTCTTGGTGAACGAGTTGACGTACAGCACCGACGGACCACCCAGCGCGCGCAGCATCGGCCGGTACTCGCCGTCCGACAGCATGTCGCTGCCCCAGTCGTCCTCGATCAGCGCGACGCCGTGGCGCTCGGCGAGCTCGATCACGCCGCGCAGCTCGGCGCTGGTGTACGAGTAGCCGGTCGGGTTCTGGAAGCTCGAGATCAGGTACGCCAGCGCCGGGCGCCGGGCGAACGCGCGGTCCCAGGCCTCGAGATCGATGCCGCGGAACGGATCGAGATGCAGACCGACCAGCTCGTGGCCCAGGCTCTCGAACAAGAGCTTGGCGTAGGCATAGACCGGCGACTCCACCGCGATCCGCTTGGTGGTCAGCGACCGCGCGACGATGTCGAGCGATTGCTGCGAGCCGGTGGTGATGATCACCTCGTCGGCGCCGACCTCGAGGCCGCGCGCCGTCATCCGCCGGGCGATCGCCTCGCGCAGCGGCCGGTAGCCCTGCGCGTCGTACTGGGCCGGCATCCGCTCGCGCAGGACCGAGCGCGCGCACTCGGCGATCCGCTCGGTCGGCAGCAGCTCCGGATCGATGAACACCGTCGACAGCGCGGTCACGCCGCGGGCCGGGAAGTCCTGGCGGGTCAGCGGCGGCGGCACGAGCGCGGGCAAGGGCGGTGCGGCGATCGGCGGCGGCGTCGCCGCGACCCGGGTCGCCGCCAGCACGAACACGCCCTCGCGCTCGCGGGCCTCGACCAGCCCGCGCGCCACCAGCTCGTCGTACGCCGCCTGCGCGGTGTTCTTCGATAGCCCGAGCTGCTTCTCGAGCGCGCGCACCGGCGGCAACCGGCTCCCCGCGGGCAGCGCCCCGCTCGCGATCTCGCGCTGGACGCTGGCGACGATGTCGGCGGCGGTCGCGTGGCGCTCGCCCGACGCGACGTGGAGGCCGATGTAGGGGGGTCGAGACATGGCCACGTCATAACCTCTGCGCGCCGGCGCGCGAAGGGACAGCACCCGG
>DASWRS010000022.1:0-6783 GCA_036403075.1 Kofleriaceae bacterium | reverse complement strand
TGCCCGAGACCGTGCTCGCCATGGTCGAGACCCGGCTCGGCCGGCTCGCGCTCGAGGCCCGCCGCGTGCTGCGCGCCGCCAGCGTGTTCGGCGAGGTCTGCTGGGAGCACGGCGTGATCGTCCTGCTCGGCGCGGCGATGGGCCCGGCGATCGTCGGCGACTGGCTCGCGCAGCTGGTCGAGCAGGAGGTGCTGACCGTGCGCCCGGTCAGCCGATTCCCCGGCCAGCGCGAGCTCGCGTTCCGGCACTCGCTGCTGCGCGAGGGCGCGTACGCGACCCTGACCGACGAGGATCGGCGGCTCGGCCACCGCCTCGCCGGCGAATGGCTCGAGCACCACGGCGAGGCCGATCCGATGGTGCTCGCCGGCCACTTCGAGCGCGGTGGCGACGGCGCGCGCGCCGCGAGCTACTACCTGCGCGCCTCGGAGCAGGCGCTCCATGTCCTCGACGTCGATGCGATCATGGCCCGCGCCGGCCTCGGCCTGGGCTGCGCGCCGCCCCCCGAGCTGCGGATCGCCCTGCTCGGCATGCGCTGCGACGCGTCTTCCCTGCGCTGGCAGCTGATCGGCGTCACGATGGCCGACGCCGAGGAGCTGCTGCGCACCGCACCGCGCGGCTCGGTGCCCTGGGCCCAGGGCATGAACGCGTACACCGAAGGCATGATGGTGGCCGGCCGGATTCCCGATGTCCTGGCCGCGCTCGCGCTGCTCCGCGACGTCGAGCCCGGTCCCGAGGCGATGGGGAAAATGGCACTCACCTTCCTGAGCGGGACGTGCCTCTACGACGCGTTCGGCCAGATCTCCGATGGCACCGAGATCGAAGGCCGGTTCTTCGCGATCATCCGCGCGGCCGGCGAGCGCGAGCCGATCGCGCGGTTCTGGTGGAACGTCCTGGTCGGGATGAGAGCGTCCTACGCACACGAAGACCCATGGAGTGGCGTCGTGCACAGCGACGCGATCCGGCCGATCTACGACGTGACCGGGGGCGAGCAGATCTTCCTCAACATGGAGCTGTTCCGCGGCCTGAATCGCTGGTATCTCGGCGCGCTCGCGCCCGCCGACGAGATCCTCGCAGAGATCGCGGCGGCCGACCACTCGCTCGGCGTGGCGAGCTCGATGCGGCGCTTCGGCCTGTGCTGGGTCCGTGCCGACCGGGGCGCGCTGGACGAGGCGCGGATCGTCGCCGCCCAGCTGGCCGAGTACGGCCACGCGCACCGCAACACGCTGGAAGAAGGCCGCGGCCGCTGGCTGCTCGCCGAGGTGCTGCGCCGCATGGGTGACCTCGACGCGGCCGAGCGCGAGATCCCCAGCGCGCTCGCGATGGCGCTCCCGCTCGAGCATCCGGGTGTGCTCGCAACACTATCGGGGCTCCGCCTCGGGCAGGGCCGAGCCGCGGAGGCCCTCGCGGCAGCGGAGAATGCGGTGTCGCGGTGTGGGGCAATGGGTGGGTGCGGTATGTTCCGCGGCGCGTTCGTCCGCCTGGCCCACGCCGAGGCGCTGCACGCGACCGGCGCCCACGATGCCGCGAAACACGCCATTGCCGCCGCGCAGACGCAGCTATTCGCCATAGCCGCGCGAATCGGCGATCCCGATTACAAGAAGTGTTTTCTCGACACTGTGCCGGAGAATGCCAGAACGCTCGCGCTGGCCCGCGCGTGGCTCGGCGACGCCGCCACGCGGGTATAGCCCCGACGCCGACATCGCCGCCGACATCGGCGCCGACGCGCAAACCACGCCGCGACGAATTTATTTGTCGCAGAACTCACGAGCAGAAACGTGGGAGTGCATTGCGCATACGACATTCATTTACCCGACCGTTATCCGAGGGCGCGACAGCCTTGCTATGCCTTCGCTCGATGAAAAACTGTTGTTGTTTCCATATTCCGTGAATCGTCCTTGACAAACGGAGTAGGTAATTTCAAGTTAGCGTGAGTTTTCGGGCCACGATCACGTCGTGCAGTCCGGTTGTGTCGGTAGCGCGTACCAAACGCCAGAAGGGGATAGCCATGGATCTGCGATCCTGTCACCGCGATGCGGTGAGATCACTCATTGCCGTCGCGGCGCTCGCTGTTACTGCAACACTATCTTGCACACCGCCGGAGATCGCCGGCGTCGCTGACTCGGCAGCTCCCAAGGTCGGGATCGGCCCGCCGCCCACCACGCGGCCCTCGCGGGGATCGGCGGCATCGCCGCCGGCCTCGTTCGCGCTGTTCGAGAGCGGCCAGGTGCGCCCGCTGGCGATGTCGCCCGACAAGCAGCACCTGTTCGCCGTCAACACACCGGATAACCGCCTCGAGATCTTCTGCATCGAGCCCCACCGGCTGCGCCACACCGGCTCGATCCCGGTCGGCCTGGAGCCGGTCGCCGTGGCCGCTCGGACCGATCGCGAGGTCTGGGTGGTCAATCACCTGTCCGACAGCGTCAGCGTGGTCGAGCTCGACAACAACGCCGCCACCGGCCACGTCGCGCGCACCCTGCTGGTCGGCGACGAGCCGCGCGACATCGTGTTCGCCGGACCCGCTGGCAAGCGCGCATTCATCACCACCGCCCACCGCGGCCAGAACATCCCGTTCGATCCCGAGCTCACCGTTCCTGGCGTCGGCCGCGCCGATGTCTGGGTGTTCGACGCCAACGCGCTCGGCCACTCGCTCGGTGGTACGCCGCTGACCATCGTCACGCTGTTCACCGACACGCCTCGCGCGCTCGCGGTCACGCCCGACGGCTCGCGGGTCTACGCCGCCGGGTTCCAGACCGGCAACCAGACCACCTCGATCGGCGAGATCGCGACCCACGACGGCTTCGGGACCGACGGCGTCGCCGGGCCTCGGACCAACGTCGAGGGCAAGCTCGCGCCGGAGGTCGGCGAGATCCTCAAGTGGAACGGCAGCGACTGGGTCAACTCGCGCGGCCTGCCCCGCAAGGACCTCGTGCAGTTCTCGCTGCCCGACAAGGACGTGTTCGTGCTCGACGCCATGGCCAACCCACCGCGCCAGCTCGACGGGCCGGCCGGGTTCTTCCAGCACGTCGGCACCATCCTGTACTCGATGATCGTCAATCCCGCGAACGGCAAGATCTACGTCGCCAACACCGACGCCAACAACGCCGATCGGTTCGAGGGCCCCGGGACCTTCGCCGGCCACAGCCTGCGCGGCCACCTGCACGAGAGCCGGATCACCGTGCTCACGCCGGGCGGCGGCGTCGCGCCCCGGCACCTCAACAAGCACATCGACTTCGCGCATTGCTGCGCGCCGATCCCCAACTCCGAGAACGCACGGTCGCTCGCCCTGCCCCAGGGCATGGCGGTGACCGGCAGCGGCGCGACGCTCTACGTCGCGGCGCTGGGCTCGGACAAGGTCGGCGTGTTCGCCACGGCCCAGCTCGAGAACGATACGTTCGTGCCGAGCACCGCGAGCCAGATCCACGTCTCGGGCGGCGGCCCCACCGGCCTCGTCCTCGACGAGGATCGTCACCAGCTGTTCGTGCTGACCCGGTTCGACGACGCGATCTCGGTGATCGACACGACCACCCGCAGCGAGGCCGCGCACATCACCATGCACAACCCCGAGCCGCCGAGCATCGTCGCCGGCCGGCGGTTCCTCTACGACGCACAGCTGTCGTCGAGCCACGGCGACTCGGCGTGCGCCAGCTGCCACGCGTTCGGCGACTTCGACAGCCTGGCGTGGGACCTGGGCAACCCCGATGCAACGGAGCTCCACAATCCCGGGCCGTTCGCCAGCTCGCTCGAGGATCTGTTCAACCGCGGCACGTTCCTCGCCCCGATCTTCCATCCGATGAAGGGGCCGATGACGACGCAGAGCCTGCGCGGCATGGCCAACCACGGTCCGATGCACTGGCGCGGCGATCGCACCGGCGGCAACGACGCGCCGAGCGCGCAGCCCGACAGCGGCACGTTCGACGAGCACGCCGCGTTCGAGAAGTTCCAGGCCGGGTTCACCGATCTGCTCGGCCGCAACGCGTTCCTGGCCCAGGCGGACATGGACGCATTCACCGACTTCATCCTCCAGGTCCGGTATCCGCCGAACCCCAACCGGCCGATCGACAACGTGCTCACGCCGGATCAGGAGGAAGGCCGCCGGCTATTCGAAGGCATCAACTGCGGGATCGCCGATCCCAGCGGAGCCTTCGGGACCCTGACCTGCATCAGCTGTCACGTGATCGCGCCCAACAGTAACCCCGGCACAGCGGCGCCCGGATTCTTCGGCTCGTCCGGCCTGTCGAGCTTCGACTTCAGTCCGCAGCTGTTCAAGACGCCTCACCTGCGCAACGCGTATCAGAAGGTCGGGATGTTCGGCAATCCGCCCAACCCGGGGTTCATCGGCGTCGACACCAGCTTCCAGGGCGATCAGGTCCGGGGGTTCGGCTTCCTCCACGACGGCGACGTCGACACGGTGTTCCGGTTCCACCACGGGATCAGCTTCTCGGAGCTCGGCAACGGCGGACCCGGCCACGGCGCGTTCCTGAACGGGCCCGCGGGCGAGGTCCAGCGCCGGCAGGTCGAGGCGTTCGTGCTCGCGTTCCCCACCAACTTCGCACCGGTGGTCGGCCAGCAGATCACGCTGTCGGTGGGGAGCGTCGCGGCCGTGGCGGCGCGCATCGATCTGCTGCGCCAGCGGGCCGACGCCGGCGAGTGCGACCTCGTCGCCAAGACCGAGATCGACGACGTCGAGGCCGGCTTCGTGTACGTCGGCGCGGATCGATTCCAGCCGGACCGGCGCGCGGCGCCCGCGATCACCGACGCGGCGTTGCGCGCGCTCTCGATGCACGGCCACGGCGACGTGACCTACACGTGCGTGCCGCCGGGCTCCGGCGAGCGCATCGGCGTCGACCGCGACGGCGACGGCGCGTGGGATGGCGACGAGCGCGACGCCCACAGCGATCCGGCGGACCCGACCAGCATGCCCTGACGGTCGCGGTCGGTCGCAGTCGGTCGCGGTCGCGGTCGGTCGCGATCCCTGCGGGAGTGGTGGAAAAGCCTTGTTGTCCCCATCGCGGCAGGGGAAGGTTGAACCAGCCATGGCGCTGGGGGACCTGCTCGGCGAACGGTTCGAGATCGAGCAGCCGATCCGCGCCGGCGGCATGGCCCAGGTGTTCCGCGCCCACGACCGGATGTCGAACCAGGCAGTGGCGCTCAAGGTGCTCTCCGACGACCGCGAGCACCGCACCGCGCGGTTCGCGCGCGAGGTCGAGCTCCTGGCCGAGCTGTCGCATCCCGGCATCGTCCGCTACGTCGCGCACGGCGCGACCGCCTCGGGAACACCGTTCCTCGTCATGGAATGGCTCGACGGCGAGGACCTGCGCAGCCGGCTCGAGCGCGAGCCGCTCACGCTGGGCGAGTCGGTCGCGCTCGTGACCCGCGTCGCCGAGGCGCTCGGCGCCGCGCACGCCCGCGGCATCGTCCACCGCGATCTCAAGCCCAGCAACCTGTTCCTGCCCGGCGGCCGGATCGATCAGGTCAAGGTGCTCGACTTCGGCATCGCCCAGAAGGCGGGCCGGACCCAGCTGACCCAGACCGGCACGATGATCGGCACGCCGGGCTACATGGCGCCCGAGCAGGCGCGCAACCACGGCACGATCGACCCGCGCGCCGACGTGTTCGCGCTCGGCTGCGTGCTGTTCCAGTGCCTGACCGGCGCGCCGCCGTTCGAGGGCGACAGCGCGATCGCCGTGCTGGCGAAGATCCTGTTCGACGAGGCGCCGCGGGTCAGCGCGCTGTGGCCCGAGGTCCCCGAGGACCTCGACGCGCTGGTCGCGCAGATGCTGTCCAAGCAGCCCGGGCTGCGTCCGGGGGACGGCGCCAACCTCGCGGCGGCGCTGGCTGCGCTCGGACCGCGGGTCCACAGCACCGCGGTGGCGCCGCGGGGTCGCCGGGCCCCACCGTCGGCGCTGACCGGCAGCGAGCGGCGGTTCCTGTCGGTGGTGCTGGTCGGCGGAGCGCGAGGCGACGATCCGGACGACGACGCACTGCGCGACGCGATCCGGCCGTACAGCGGACGCCTGGAGCAGCTCGTCGACGGCTGGACGATCGTGGTGATCGAGACCGAGCGCCAGGTCGCGACCGACCAGGCGGCCCAGGCCGCGCGCTGCGCGCTCGCGATGCGCGCGATCGCCACCGATCGGCCGATGGCGATCGCGATGGGCCGCGCCGACTCGATGAGGAAGCTGCCCGAGGGCGACGTGATCGACCGCGCCTCGCGGCTCCTGTTCGATACGGCGCGGGCCGCGGGGGACCTGCCGCCGATCGCGCTCGACGACATGAGTGCCGGGCTGCTCGACGCGCGGTTCGACGTGGTCGAGAGCGAGGCCGGGTTGATGCTGCGCGGCGAGCGCGTGCTGCTGCAGGGCGCCCGGACCCTGCTCGGCCGCCCGACCTCGTGCGTCGGCCGCGACTGGGAGCTCGGCGCGCTGACCGGCATCCTCCACGAGTGCATCGAGGAGTCCGAGGCCCGGGTCGTGGTCGTGACGGCGGCGGCGGGCATGGGCAAGTCGCGCCTGGGCGCCGAGCTCGTCAGCCGCGTCCAGCACCGCGCCGATCCGGTCGCGATCTGGATCGGCCGCGGCGACTCGCTGCGCGCCGGCTCGACCCTGGACCTGCTCGCCCAGGCGCTGCGCGGCGCGCTCGGCATCCACGGCGGCGAGCCGCTCGCCGAGCGCCGCGACAAGATCCGCGCGCGGGTCGCCGAGCACGTCCCCGCCGCCGACCACAAGCGCGTCACCGAGTTCCTCGGCGAGCTGGTCGGCGCCTCGGCCCCCGACCACGAGGCCA
>DASWRS010000021.1:0-5970 GCA_036403075.1 Kofleriaceae bacterium | reverse complement strand
CGGCCCCGAGGTGTCGTAGACGTCGAACGGCGGCTCGCCGCCCTGGAGGTGGATCCGGCGGACCGGCACGCGCAGGCCGTCGCGCTCGACGTAGACCTTCTCGGAGGCCGGAAACCCGCCGATCACCGGGAGATCCGCGACCGGGTCCGCGCCGGCCTGCGGCAGCGACCGCTTGCCGTTGCCATTGCCACCGTTGCCGTTGCCGTTGCCGCTGCCGTTGCCGTTGCCGTTGCCACCGTTGCCACCGTTGCCGTTGCCGCCGTTACCGTTGCCGCTCGTCATCTTGGGCCTTCCTACGCCGGCATTACCCGGATCAGGTTCTGGGGTCGCACTCGCGTGCCTCTCAGCCTTGGCGCCGAATGCGCCGAAGCTCCCCCGGGGTTGGTTGTCGTCGCGCTCGAGTCCGCGGACCGTACCCCACGCGTGCACGCCGCGCCAGCGATCGCCACCGTGCGCCGCGGCCGGACCGGGCTCACCGGCCGTCAGGTGGTCGTCACAGGTCGTCGATCGAGTAGAACGCGTCGTCGAGCGCCTGCATCATGACCTCGGCGCTCGGGAAGCGGTGCGCCGGGTCCTTGATCAGGGCACCCGCGATCAGGGCGCACAGCTCGGGAGTCGCCCACGCAGCCTGCTGGGTAGCGTCGTCCAGCCGGGGCACGCGCGCCTTGGCGTGCATCCCCATCAGCTTGAGCGGATCGGTGTCGTGGAACGGCAGCCGGCGGGTCAGCATCTCGAACAGGATCACGCCGACCGCGTAGAGGTCGGTGCGGGCGTCGATCGGCCGGCCGAGCGCCTGCTCCGGCGCCATGTACGCCGGTGTGCCGACGACCAGCCCGGTGTTGGTCAGCGCCGCCTGGCCGAACGCCGCCTCGGCGTCGCCGATCATCTTCACGATCCCGAAGTCGATGATCTTGACCCGCTCCCAGCCGCCCATGTCGAGCAGCAGGATGTTGTCGGGCTTGAGGTCTCTGTGGACCAGGTTGTGGGCGTGGGCGTGGCCAACCCCGTCGAGGATCTGGCGGGCCAGGACCAGCGCGCGGCGGACCTCGATCGGCGCCTTGACCGGCCGCGGCGCCCGGGTCGACGCGACCCCGAGATCGAGCGCCTGCCCCAGCGTCGGCCCCTCGACCTTCTCCATGACCAGGAACAGGAACCCGGCCTCGATGAAGACCTCGACCGCGGCGACCAGGTTGGGGTGATCGAGCAGGCTCAGCGCGTTGGCCTCGCGCGCGAACCGCCGGATCACATCGCCGCTGGCCGCGACGTGGATCGTCGGCGACTTGAGCGCGAAGCGCCGGCCGGCGTCGTCCTCGACCTCGTAGACCCCCGCCATCCCGCCGCGGCCGAGCGGCCGGATCACGCGGTAGCGGCCGATCCGGGCGTTGGGCTCGATCGCGGGGACGTTCACCGTCCACGACGTTAGCGTAAGCCCACCCCGGGATGGCACCGGTGCCTGGCACATGTGCCGCCCGAAAGCCGCTGATGCAGCCGCAACGTCGCGAACCGTCGCGAACCGTCGCGCGCCGCGGCTGGCCGCGTTCGTGCACTGCACTGCGACACGCCACCAACGGCGTTGAACCGAAGGAATGACCATGAACAAGCACGAGCGACGTCCGCTGCGCACCACGATCAAGGACCTCGAGCCCGGCCAGGCGATCCGGCCGCTCTCCGACAGCGAGCTCCGCCTGGCCACCGGCGGCCAGCGGTCGTCGGGCATGACCACCGACCTCGGCGGCGGCGTCGGCGCGACCGACGACGTGGCGTAGCCCGCGCAGGCACCCGGCGCCGTTTCCGTCCCTCGCGGCCGGTTGGCGCCGGGCGCCTCGCGTCCCATCTTCTCGAGCCTCCCGCGCGTCCCGAGCCTCCCCATGATCCTGATCCTCACGATGCCCAGCGACACCACGGCCGACGACATCGAGCGCATGCTCGCGGCGCGCGGCGCCGAGCTCGTGCGCTTCGATCCGAGCGACTTCCCCGAGCGCGCCGCGTGCTCGATGCGGTTCTCGCGCGACACGGGCTGGCAGCGCACGATCGAGCGCGCCGGCGCGCCGGCGATCGACCTCGCGGCGGTCTCGGCGGTCTGGCTCCGCCGTCCCGGCGCGCGCACCGCGCCCGCGGCGATCACCGACGAGCGCGCCCGGCGCTACCTGCTCGCGGAGTGGAGCGACGTCGCCGCGGATCTGTGGTCGACCCTGACCTGCCCCTGGGTCCCCGGCCGGCTCGACACCGTGCTCGCGCACCAGCGCAAGGCGCACCCGATGATGCTCGCCCACGAGCTCGGGTTCGCGATCCCCGAGACCGCGTTCACCAGCCGGCCGGCCGACCTGCTCGAGCTCCACCGCGCGCACGCGGGCAACATCATCACCAAGCTCGCCGGCTCGACCGCGTTCCCGCGGGCGTTCCCCCACCAGCTGGTGCGCTACACCGAGCGGGTCTCGGCGCGCGACCTCGGCTACGCGCGCGACGTGCGCTGGTGCCCGATCGCGGTCCAGGAGAACATCGCCAAGCGCCTCGAGGTCCGGGTCACCGTCGTCGGCGATCAGGTCTTCGCCGCCGAGATCGATTCGCAGCGCAGCCACCGCACCCGCCAGGACTGGCGCCACTACGACCACGCGAGCACGCGCCACGCGATCCACGCGTTGCCCGCCGAGATCGAGCGGCGCTGCGTCGAGCTCACCCGCCGGCTCGAGCTGTGCTACGGCGCGATCGACCTGATCGTCACCCCGGCCGGAGACTACGTGTTCCTCGAGATCAACCCCGCCGGCGAGCACGGCTGGATCGAGCACGCCACCGGCCTGCCGATCTCCGCCGCGATCTGCGACCTGCTGCTCGCCCCTGCCCCTGGAGGCCCGTCATGATCGATCGCGATCCCGATATCCGGATCCTCGCCGCCGTCACCGAGCTCCGCGCGCTCGCCCGCGCCGGCGCGACCCCGGCCGACGCCCGCGCCCGGATCGCCGCCGTGGCCGGTCCCGGAGCCGAGCTCGTCCACGAGCGCGACGCCGCCGGCCCCGGCTACCACTTCGATGCCATCCTCGAGGAGCCCGGCGGCGCGGTCACGCTGCGCTACTGCCCGGATCGGGGGATGCCGTTCGCGCTGCGCGGCGCGGAGCGGCTGTCGGATCGCGATCTGGTCGAGGTCGACGGCGAGGTCCTGCCGGTCGCCCAGGCGATCGCGCTGCTCGACTTCGTGTGGTCCGAGCGCCCGGTGCTGCGCCGCCTGCTCGACGTCTGCCTGATCCAGGCCGCGCTGCGCGCCGAGCCGGTCGAGGTCGACGCCGCCGCGGTGCAGACCGCGCTGGACCGGATCCGGGTCGCGAACGGGCTCTACAGCGCGGCCGAGACCCAGCGCTGGATGGCCGAGCGCGGCCTGAGCCACGAGGCGCTCGAGGCCCACGCCGCGGACCAGGCCGCGATCCTCGCGCTGCGCGACCGCGTGGTCGGCGCCCGCCTGACCGCCGAGCTCGCCGCGGACCGCGCGGAGTACGACGCCGCGACGCTCGCGCGGATCGTCGTGCCCGACGACGCCGAGCACCACGCCCTGGTCGAGCGCGCCGCGGCCGAGCGCCTCGGGATCGCAGCCGTGATCGGCCTCGTGGTCGCCGCCGGCCGGGCCGCCCCCGGCGACGACCTCGCGATCGCCCGGGTCCGCCGGCGCGAGCTCGGCGGCGCGCTGCGCGACGCGGTGTTCGAGCGCCCGATCGGGCAGGTCCACGCGGTCCGCGACGCCGGCCGCCTCGTGCTGGTCCACGTGTTCGCCCGGCACGCCGCCGAGCTCGACGGCGCCACCGCCGAGCTGATCGCCGCCGAGCTGTTCGACGCCTGGCTCGCCGAGCGACGCGCCGCGGCGCGGATCGTGTGGAACTGGGGCAGCGCCGATCGGACCGCGGCCGCGACGGCCCCCGAACCCGATCCCGCCTGACCGGCCCGCCTGACCGGCCCGCCTGACCGGCCCAGCCTGACCGGGTGGGCGGCCGCGCCGGCTGAAACCCCGGCGCACCGCGCTGCATCGCACACGGTACGCCTCGACACGGCGTGCTAGGAATCCGCATGGACCGCCACCTCTCCGTCCTGGGCAGCCAGCCCGCCGCGCCCGACCCGGTGCTCGATCTGACGCCCGGCGAGCTCGAATCCGAGATCCGCCGGCTCAAGCGCGAGCGCAACGCCGTGATCCTGGCGCACTACTACCAGGAGGACGAGCTCCAGGACCTCGCCGACCATGTCGGGGATTCGCTGCAGCTGTCGCAGGCGGCGGCGAAGACCGAGGCCGACGTGATCGCGTTCTGCGGCGTGAACTTCATGGCCGAGACCGCGAAGATCTTGAACCCGAAGAAGATCGTCGTCGTGCCCGATCGCGACGCCGGCTGCTCGCTGGCCGACGGCTGCCCCGCGCCGGTGTTCGAGCGCTGGCTCGAGAAGTATCCCGGCCACACCGTGGTCAGCTACATCAACTGCAGCGCCGAGGTGAAGGCGCTGTCCGACGTGATCTGCACGTCGTCGAACGCGGTCAAGATCGTCAAGGCGCTCGGCGCCCAGAAGATCGTGTTCGCGCCGGATCGCCACCTCGGCGCGTTCGTCGCCAAGCAGGCCGGCCGGCCGGATCTGGTGTGCTGGCAGGGCACCTGCGTCGTGCACGAGACCTTCAGCGAGCGCCGGCTGATCGAGCTGATGGCGCAGCACCCCGACGCCGAGGTGATCGCGCACCCCGAGTGCCACGAGGGCATCCTGCGCCACGCCGCGCACGTCGCCTCGACCAGCGGCCTGATCGAGCACGCCCGGACCAGCCCGAAGCAGGCGTTCATCGTCGCGACCGAGGCCGGCATCCTGCACAAGATGCAGGAGGCCGCGCCCGGCAAGACGCTGATCCCGGCGCCGCCCGAGGACGAGAGCTGCTCGTGCAACCTGTGCCCGTACATGAAGCGCAACACGCTCGAGAAGCTGTACCTGGCGCTGCGCGACCTCGCGCCGCAGATCGATGTCCCCGAGCCGGTGCGGGTCCGGGCGCTGCGCCCGATCCAGCGCATGCTCGAGATGTCGGTGTGACGCGCCCGGGGCTGCGACGGCGCGAGAAATGATGCAAGCTCGCGCCATGCCCTGGAAGACGATCCTGGTGCCGCACGACTTCTCGGCCTCGGCCAACCACGCGACGGCGATCGCGCGCGACGAGGCCAAGGCGCACGGTGGCACGCTGGTGCTGCTGCACGTCATCGACCTGCCCTACCAGGTCGGCCCGGACTCGGTGATCGTCCCCGAGGAGACCGGCACGCCGACCAGCCTCAAGCAGTACGCGATCCAGAGCGCCGAGGCCCACCTGCAGGACATCGCGGACCGGCTGGCCAAGGACGGCATCACCGCCACCGGCGTCGTCGTGCTCGGCACCCCGGTCGACGAGATCAACCGCGCGGCCGACGATCACCACGCCGATCTGGTCGTGATGGGCACCCACGGCCGCACCGGCTTCCGCCACTTCGTCGCCGGCAGCGTCGCCGAGCGCGTCGTGCGCTCGAGCAAGGTGCCGGTGCTGACGATCCGCCACACCGAGTAGCTGGCGCCCGGCTACTCGCGCCGGGCTGCTCGCCCCCGGCTGCTCGCGCCCGGCTACTCCCGATCGAGGTACGTGTAGCCGATCATGCCCTGGCGGAACCGGTTGATCAGCGTCCGGCTCTCCTCGATCGTCATCAGCTTCTTGCGCAGCGCCTGCTCGACGCTGTTGCGCAGCCGGCCGAGCAGGTCGGACGGCGAGTAGTCGACGAACGCGAGCACCTCGCTGACGGTGTCGCCGGCCACGACCTCCTTGACGTCATAGTCGCCCTCGGGCGAGAGCTGGACGTGGACGGTGTTGGTGTCGCCGAACAGGTTGTGGAGGTCGCCGAGGATCTCCTGGTAGGCGCCGACCAGGAAGATCCCGAGGTAGTAGTCCTGGCCCTCGGTCTTGGGGTGGAGCTCGAGGACGTGCTTGACGTCGCGCAG
>DASWRS010000020.1:0-33150 GCA_036403075.1 Kofleriaceae bacterium | reverse complement strand
AGAGCTCGATGAAGTGGTTGCCGGTCCCCAGCGTGCCGAGCTGCTGGATGTGCGACCCGCGATCGAGGCGCGGGTGGCGCGCGATGATGCGCTCGTAGCCGGCGCGCATCGCCGCCCACGCCTCGACCTCGACCGCCGGTGGCTGGTGCCAGGCGCCGCGATCGTTGCGGCCGCCGTTGTCGGTGCGGCCGTGGGGGACGGCGGCCTCGATGGCCGAGCGGATGCCACGCAGGTCGTCGGGCAGGTCGGTGGCGCGCGCGCTGGTGCGCACCGCCATCATGCCGCAGCCGATGTCGACGCCGACCGCGGCCGGGATGATCGCGCGCTCGGTCGGGACCACGCTGCCCACCGTCGCGCCGATCCCGAAGTGGACGTCCGGCATCACCGCGACGTGGTGAAACACCACCGGCAGCCGCGCGACGTTCTCGAGCTGCTTGCGCGCGGCGTCCTCGATCGCCACGCCCCGCGTCCAGGCCTTGATCGGCACGCCCGCGGTCTCGATCACGTCGTAGCTCGTACCGCTACTCGTCGCGTTGCTCGCGTCGTTGCTCGCCATGACCGTCTTCGTTTGCCACTGTCTGGCCCGCTGGCAAGCGGCGCCGAGCTCAGCGATAGCCCTGGGCCTGGAGGTGGAACAGCGTCGCGTAGCGGCCGCCCTGGGCGACCAGCTCGTCGTGCGAGCCGCGCTCGATCACGGCGCCGTGGTCGAGCACGATGATCTCGTCTGCCATCCGCACGGTCGAGAACCGGTGCGAGATCACGATCGCGATCTTGTCGTCGGTGAGCTCGCGGAACCGCGCGAAGATCGCGACCTCGGCGGCCGCGTCCATCGACGCGGTGGGCTCGTCGAGCACGAGCACGTCGGCGTCGCGCCGCATGAACGAGCGCGCCAGCGCGACCTTCTGCCACTGGCCCAGCGACAGCTCGCGGCCGTTCTTGAACCACTTGCCGAGCTGGGTGTCGTAGCGCTCGGGCAAGGTCTCGATGATCGGCTTGGCCAGGCCGCGCTCGGCGGCGTCGTCCCAGCGCTCGCGGTCGTCGTAGGCGCGGTTGTCGCCGGCGCCGATGTTCTCGCCGACCTTGAGCTGGTAGCGCACGAAGTCCTGGAAGATGACCCCGATGCGCTGGTGCAGCGCGGCGGGCGACCACTCGCGCAGGTCGCGGCCGTCGAGCGTGATCCGGCCCTCGGTCGGCTCGTACAGCCGGGTCAGGAGCTTGATCAGCGTGGTCTTGCCGCTGCCGTTCTCGCCGACGATCGCGAGCTTGGAGCCCGGCGGGATGTGGAGATCGACCCTCGACAGCGCCCGCTCGCGCGCGCCGGGATAGGTGAACGACACGCCCTCGAACCGGACGCCGTCGCCGGGCCGCGGCCCCGAGGTCTCGGTTCCGCCCGGCGCCAGGGTCGGCGTGTCGAGGAACTCGTAGAGGTTCGACAGGTACAGGTTGTCCTCGTACATGCCGCCGATGTCGCCGAGCGCGCTCGCCATCGCCGACTGCGCGAGCCTGAACGCGCCCGCGTACATCATGAACGCGCCGGCGGTCAGCGCGCCGTGGATCGTGTCGAGCGCGATCCACAGGTACATGCCGTAGAACGCCAGCGTGCCGATCGCGCCGAGGATCAGCGCCCAGATCGCGCGCCGGATCGTGATCTGGCGATCGCCCGCGTAGAGCTTGTCGAAGATCGCCTTGTAGCGGTGCAGGAACCTCGGCCCGAGGCCGAACAGCTTGACCTCCTTGGCGTGGTCCTCGCGCGCGAGCACGGTCTCGACGTAGATCTGCTCGCGGGTCTCCGGCGTCCGCCAGCGCGACAGCCGGAACGCGTCGCCCGAGAACTTGAGCTCGGCGACGAACGGCGGGATCGCCGCGGCGATCAGCATCGCGAGCGCGATCCACGAGAACCCGGCGAGCAGGCCGCCGAGCGTGACCAGCGTGATCAGGCTCTGGCCGAGCTCGAAGGTCTGCGAGACCAGCGACAGCGGCCGCGACGACGCCTCGCGGCGCGCCCGGGTCAGGCTGTCGTAGAGCTCGGAGTCCTCGAACTGGGTCAGCTCGAGGGTCAGCGCCTTCTCGAGGATCTCGACGTTGATCTTCTGGCCGAGCTGCTGGCGCAGCAGGCTCCGCATCATGCCGAGCAGCCGGTTGACCACGGCCAGGCCGATCACCAGGCCGAGCTCGCTGGCGAGCCACGCGATCGCGACGTCGCGGTCGCGGTCGGCGACCGGGTGGCTCTCGGCCGCGTGGATGATCGCGTTCAGGAGGTGCTTGCCGACGATCACGATCGTGCTCGGCAGCACGCCGGCGATGACGCTGCCGGCCGCCAGGCCGATCGCGAGCGCGCGGTTGGTCGTCCACACCAGCCGGATCGCGCGCCGGATGTACTTGAACACCCCCAGGTAGCTCTTCCAGCTGATCGGCTCCGACGGTGGCTTGGTCTGCAGGCCCTTGTCGTGCGGGCTCACGACAACCGCCTTCTCGTTGCCGCCACCGCCTCCGCCGCCCGCGCCACCGCCACCGCCGCCTCCTCCTCCGCCACCGCCGCCACCTCCTCCTCCGTACGCCGCCGGTGCCTGGGTCGCGGTCACTGCCATGGGCCCGACTGTAGTGCGCATCCCGCCGCGCGCATACCCGCTGGACGGGTAGCCCGGCCAGGGCCGCAGGCTGGGCTTTGGCCCGCCGCCCGGGCTACCATCCGATGCGATGGGGCAAGAACGCGAGGAGAGTCAGGGCGTCTTCGAGATGCTCTGGGACTGCGATCACTGCGACGCGCGCGGCCTCTACGCCAGGAGCCAGCGCTACTGCGCCAGCTGCGGTGCGCCGCAGAACCCCGACAAGCGCTACTTCCCTCAACCGGGCGAGGAGCGCCGCGTCGACGGTCAGTTCTACGACGGTGCCGACCGGACGTGCCCGGCGTGCAGCACGCCACAGTCGGCGCGCGCCAAGAACTGCACCCACTGCGGCTCGGTGCTCGACGGCGCCGCCGAGGTCCGCGGCGTGACCGACGGACCCGCAGCCCGTGCGGTGGCGGCCACCCCGCGACGGCGCCGGCGGATCTGGCCGTTCGTGCTCGGCGTGCTGGTGATCTTCGGCACCGTCCTCTGGTGGCGCTGCATCCGGACCGAGTCGGCGCAGGTCGAGGTCGCGGCGCACAGCTGGAAGCGCGCGGTCGCGATCGAGGAGCTCAACGATCGCCAGGAGGAGGCCTGGCGCAACGAGGTCCCGATCGAGGCGAGCTTTCCGATCTGCCACGAGCGCCAGCGATCGACCCGCCAGATCGAGGACGGCGAGGACTGCCACACCGAGCGCCGCGACCGCAAGGACGGCACGTTCGAGCAGGTCAAGAAGTGCAAGCCCAAGCTTCGCTCCGAGCCGGTGATGGACAGCTGGTGCCGGTTCACCGCGCGGCGCTGGAAGGCCGTCAGCGAGCTCAAGGCGGCGGGCCACGGGCTGTCGCCGGCGTGGCCGACCGACCTGCCGCCGGAGAACCCGCCGGCGACGCTGGGCGCCCGCCGCCAGGGCAAGCGCACCGAGACCCTGACGCTCGAGCTCCGCGGCCACGGCAGCTGCGACGTCAGCGACGCGGTGTGGCGCAAGTACGTGGACGGCCAGAAGCTCACCACCGAGGTCCACGCGTCCGGCGACGTCGCCTGCGGCTCGCTGTAGCGCGTCCACGCAGGGGATCCGCGGGGGGGCGATGTCGTCCCGGGTGGTTAGCTGGACATGGCGCGGTGGCGGGACGAGCCGTGGCCATCGGACAGGAAGTCGCGCTCGGCGAGTTGCTCGATCGGAAAGTCGAACCGGAGGCACGTACCGCGGTGCGGCCGGGAGGCGATCGTCACCTGGCCACCTTCGGTGTGCGCCGCTGCGCGCAGCGCAGCCAGTCCGAGGCCGCGGCCCGAGAGATCGGTCATGGTGTCCTTGGTCGACACCCCATCGGCGAACAGCGCCTCGACCAGCTGGTCCTGGGTGTCGGTCCGCAGCCCGATCGAGCGGGCCCGGGCGCGCACCCGGTCCCAGTCGATGCCACGGCCGTCGTCGCGGATCTCGATCGCCAATGATCCGCCCTCGACCATCGCTCGGAGCGAAACCGTGGCGGTCTCGGGCTTCCCGGACCGCTGGCGTTCGCCGGAGTCCTCGATCCCGTGGTCGATCGCGTTGTGCACTGCATGGACGAACGTCGACCAGAACGGCGCCCAGCGCTGCGGGTCCAGCCGGATCCCCTGGTCGTCGATCTCGACATGGATCGCCTTGCCCATCCGGCGCGCGAGCCGGTTGGCCTGCTCGGCGACACGCTCGAACCGGCGCGAGATCGGCTCGAGGCGCCACCAGGTGACCGTCTGCAGCACGTCGGCGGTGGGTTTGTTCTGGCGCAGCGCTGCGAGCACGCGCTGGACGTCGTCATCCGTGATCTCGACTCGGCGAAGCTCGCGCCGGCCGACCAGCGACTCGAGCCGGGAGGTGAACGCGCGCCAGGCCTCGACGAGGAGGCGGCGCGCCTCCGTGGGGAGCGGCCCGGGGTGCTCGAGCATCTGGGTATCGAGGGCGTGGCACAGGCTCGCGACACCGTCGATACCGAACAGCGCGGCGTTGCCCTTGAGGCTGTGGAGCTGGCGCTGGAGGTCCCCGCGCGGCGCTTCGTTGTTGTCGATCCGTCGGATCAGATCGTCGGCCTCGTTGCAGAACCGGATGAAGCCATTGCGATCGGTGCTGACCCGCTCGAACGTCGCCAGCAGCTGGCGGCGCTCGGCCTCGGCTCGCTCGCTCTCGAGCTCGCCGGTGATGTCGGATACCACGACCAGCACGGCGTCCGGCACGTTGCCGTCGCCGATTGGACGATAGTCGAGCTGCAGATGGCGGGGGCCCGCCTCGATGCGCCTGGGCAGCTGATCGAAGCTGAGCTCGGTGGGCGTGATCCCGCCGAACACCTCGCTCCAGCCGAGCAGGAAGCTTGCGGCGAACCTGGGATCGACGGCCGCGGCGTAGTCGACGAACCGGTCCGAGGCCGGCGGCTCGCCGAGCCAGCTGCGCAGGATCGCAGAGCGCTCGGTGGACATCACGCCGTCGGCGGATATCGTGAGGAAGCCCTGGCCGACGTTGTCGAGCACCAGCGCCATGTCGCGGGTGCGCCGGTCGAGCTCGCTGGTGCGCGCCGCGACGATCCTCTCGAGACCGATCACGTTGTCGAAGAAGCTGCGCGCGACGAAGATCGCGGCGATCGACTCGAGCACGACGAACGCGGCGTGCACGACGACGGCCCACACCGAAGCCTCGTAGTTGAACACGCTCGACGGCAGGAGCAGCCAGAGCACCAGGTGGTGCAGCGCGACGGTCACCGCCGCGGTCATGATCGCGGATGGGTTGCCGAACACCGCGAGCAGCGCGATCAGCACGAAGAAGTAGAAGTGCATCTCGATCTGCATCGGGCCCTGCCCGAAATGGACCAGCAAGCCGCCCATCACCATCGCGGTGAAGCCGTACGCGACAGCGAGCGCGCGCGGATTGCGAAGCCAGAAGTACACGACGGTCGGCCCGACCAGCACCAGCGGCGTCAGGACCGCCGCCTGCAGCATGCTGGTGCCCGCGAGCGCGGCCACCCCGACAAAGGCGGGCACGTGCAGGTAGAAGAAGATCAGGGCGATCCGGTTCATCCGACGCAGATAGCTCCGCTCGAACGCGCTGATCTCATGGGGCAGGAACAGGTATCGCCACAGCTTCATGTTGATCTCTCGTCAATTCCGGCGGATCCCCAGCGGATCCAGCCTCGAGCTCAAGGCGCGCCCGATCGCGCAGCCGAAGGTCGGCAGCGGCTCCACCGCCTCACCGCGCTGGACGGCGGCAATCACGGCGACGTCACGGACGTCGGCGGCCTGCTTGCGCGGCGTGTAGCCGCCGACGTAGCGCACCGTGTCGTGGGGATCGACGATCACCAGCAGCGGTGCCGCTTCGATGTGGTACGCCGCGACGAGCTGCTCGGGCGTCACGACATCGAGCTCGAAGCCACGCGCCGGGATCGCGGCGATCCACGCGGCGCGTGCGGCGCGGTTCTCGGTGACCAGGACGATGCGCTCCGCGACGCCGGGCGGGCGGCTATCCGCGAGCAGGTGGTCGAGCACGCGCTGGGAGCACCCGCATTCATCGTACACGACATGAAGCACCAGCCAGCGATCGCGCTGGTGGGCGCGACGATGGGCGGCGATCTCTTGATGGAGCACCGGGTCGGTGGGCGCGGGAGCCGGCAGCGTCAACAGATGCGAGGCGAGCAGATAGCTACCGAGCGCCAGGCACGCAGCCCCCCACACCATGAGCCCGCCGTAGACCAGCACCTTGCGGATCGGCGAGCGGGGCACGGCCGGCGTGGTTGCCACCCACGGCAATTCGACCGGATTGCTGGACCGTGAAGGTGTGGCGCTTCGCGGTCGCCGCGCGAAGATCTCGCAACCCGGCCCGGGCCCCCGGTCAGCGCCGGCGGCGCGTCGTGGTCTGGACCTTGCGGCGGCGCAGCCGGGTCGCTTCCTTGAGCCGGCGCTCGGTGCGCTCGATCGCCTGCTGCTGGCAGTGCTTGGCGCCCATGCCGCTGCGCTGGACGTAGCTGCCGTCGGGCTGCATGTCCCACGCGCCGCGCTGATCGGTCAGCTGGGTGTCGAGGATGTGGCGCAGCTCGGCCTGCAGCCGCGGATCCTCGATCGGCACCAGGACCTCGACCCGCTTCTCGAGGTTGCGCTGCATCGCGTCGGCCGAGCCGATGTAGTACTCGGGCCGGCCGCCGTTGTGGAAGTAGTAGATCCGCTCGTGCTCGAGGAACCGGCCGATGATGCTGACGACCTTGACCGTGCTGGACACGCCGTCGAGCCCGGGCCGCAGCCGGCAGGTATCGCGGACGATCAGGTCGATCGTGACGCCGCGCTGCGACGCGCGGTACAGCGCGCGGACGATATCGATGTCCTCGAGCGCGTTGAGCTTCCACTGGATGTGGCCACGGCCGCCGCCGCCCTGCAGCGCGATCTCGCGCTCGATCTTCTCGAGCAGCGCCTGCTTGAGCTGCTTGGGCGCGACCAGGAGCTTCTGGTACTTGCGCCGCGGCTTGTAGCCGGTGGTCAGGTAGTTGAACAGCTCGGTCAGGTCGCGGCCGATCGCGTCGTCGCAGGTGAACAGCGCGAGGTCGGTGTAGAGCCGCGCGGTGCCGGCGTGGTAGTTGCCGGTCGCGACGTGGGCGTAGCGCCTCAGGCCGTCGTAGTCGTTGCGCACGACCAGGGTGACCTTGGTGTGGGTCTTGAGCCCGACCACGCCGTAGGTGACATGGATCCCGGCGCGCTCCATCCGGTTGGCCCACTTGATGTTGGCCTCCTCGTCGAACCGCGCCTTGAGCTCGAGCACCACGGCGACCTGCTTGCCGTTGCGCGCGGCGCGGACCAGGTGCTTGATCACGTCCGAGTCCTTCGAGGTCCGGTACAGCGTCATCTTGATCGCGCGGACCTTGGGATCGTCGGACGCCTCGCGCAGGAACCGCTCGACGCTGTGCTGGAACGACTCGAACGGGTGGTGCACCATCACGTGCCCGGCGTCGCGGATCGCGTGGAAGATGCTGCCGTCGGACAGCAGGTCGATCGGCGGCACCGGCGCGTGCGGCGGATCGCGCAGCTCGGGCATGTCGAGCTGGGCGATCTCCATCAGATCGCGCTGGCCGAGCATCCCGTCGGCCTCGAACACGTCCGCCTGCTCGTCGAGGCCGAGCTCGGCGGCCAGCCTGCCGCGCAAGGTCGGCTGCATCGTCCGGTCGACCTGGAGCCGGACCACCGGGGCGAACTTGCGCTCGCGCAGCTCGATCTCGATCATCTCGAGCAGGTCCTCGGCCTCCTCCTCGTCGCGCTCGGTGATCGCGTTGCGGGTGACGCGGAACTTCGAGCACGCCTCGATCTCCATGCCGGGGAACAACAGGTCGAGGTTGTTCGCCATCACGTCGGCGAGGTCGACGAACGTGCGCGACGTGCCGAGCCGGAGGAACCGCGGCGTGCCGCCCGACGACGGCACCTTGACGCGCGCCAGCAGCGGCTCGCTGTCGTTCTCGTAGCGCAGCGAGACCAGGAGGTTCAACGACAGGTTCGAGACGAACGGAAACGGGTGCGCCGGATCCATCGCCTGCGGGGTGACCAGCGGGAAGATGTTGCGCAGGTAATGCTCGCGGACCCAGGCTTGCTGCTGCGCGTCGAGCTCCTTGAACGGGGCGATCCACACGCCGACCGCGCGCAGCTCGCCGAACAGGCGCTCGAGGATCTGCTGCTTGCGGGTCTCGAACCACGTGATCAGCTCGAGGCAATCGCTGATCTGCTGCTGCGGCGTCCGGCCGTCGGGCGTGACCCGGTGGAGCTGGGCGCCGACCTGCTGCTTGAGGCCGCCGATCCGCTTCTGGAAGAACTCGTCGATGTTCGAGCTGACGATCGCGATGAACTTGACGCGCTCGAGCAGCGGCAGCCGGTCGTCTTCGGCCTCGTGCAGGACGCGCCAGCAGAAATTGAGGTAGGTGAGCTCCCGATTGAGGTACAGCTCGGGCGAGCCGAGATCGGTCGGCACGATGTCGCCCAGGGCGGGCGCCGGTGGCGTCCTGCCCGGCAGGTCGATCGGCCGCGGCACGAGCCGATCCCGGGCTTCCCGCGCCTCACGGATCTCACGGATCTCCGACGACTCGGACACGACCTCCAGGCGGTGGGCAACCGACATGTCGCCAACGAGGATCGATCGTTCGGGAGACATCCTGCCGAAAGTATACCTCCTATGTGACGGGACTGTCACACGAGACCCTTCCAGAAACCCATTTAGTTACCGACCATTAGAAAGTCTAACGCAAGGGCTAGCCGCCGGGGTGCGCGTCCTGGCCGTTCGGTCCTGCGAACCAGCGGCGACCGGCGCCCTGGTCGATCCAGACCCGGTCAGCGGCCAGTCCGGCGGCTCGGACCGGCGCCGGCCCGAGCTCGTGTGCCCACAGCGCACGGCCGGACGTGAGATCGATCGCCACGAGCTGGTGCCAGTCGGGCCCCGAGACCAGCTCGTATGATCGGACGTGATCGGTCAGGGTGACCGGCCCGGGAGCATCGACGATCGGCCCGTGCTCCGGAGCCAGCCGCATGCCCCCGAGCTTGGACGCATCGCGCATCGCGAGCGCGAACAGCTCGGCGTGGCCGTCGCGGACGACCCGCACCGAGACCGCGGTCGGGCTCCAGGCGATGCCGGGCGCACCCGGCCGGCCCGCGTAGTGCGGCACGAACGCTTGCCACCGCACCTCGTCGCCGTCGTGGAGCTCGACGAACGCGCGGTCGCCCCCGGCCTCGGCGCGCACCACCAGGGCGCGGCGGTCGTCGATCGCGATCGTGTCGATCACCGCGCCGGCGACCGGCCGGGCGTGGACGAAGTACCAGGTGCCGGCGGCCGCGACCGCGGCGCCGACCAGCACGATCGCCGGTCCAAGCCAGCCGAGGTGAGGTCGCGGCATCGGCGCCACCGTAGCGTGAAACGCCGATGGCAGTGCGGCCTGCGACGTCTTGCCCGGGCGGCGGCGGGATCACGCGCCGGCGGCGCGTTGCCACGCGGCGGCGAACAGCTCGTGGATCGGGCGCAGCGGCAACAGCCGGCCGAGCGGCGCGGCGAGCGCACCGCGCTCCATGCGGGCGTCGTAGAGCCAGAGCTTGCCCTGCTCGATCGCCGGGTGCGGCGGGAACAGCTGCTCCCAGGGGCTGTCGAGCACGAACTTGCGGTTGGCGCGCGGGTGCTTGGTCTCGATCACGAGCCCGGCCGAGACCAGCGTCGCGGCGGCCTTCTTGTGCTTGGTCTGGCTCCAGCCGTTGAGCTCGCGGATCGGCGCGTCGCCGCAGTCGGCCAGCGTGAGGATCTGGAGGTACAGCGTGGCGGCGTCGCGGTCGAGCGAGTGCCGCGCGCAGGCCGCGTCGACCACCGCCGGAGCCGACAGCCTCGGATCGAGCTCCGAGCCGCCCGCCGCGATCGGCGTGTCGACGGCGCGCGCGACCAGCGCGGCCACGCCCGGCGACAGCGCCGCCTGCCACACGTGGTAGAGCCCGGACCACGGGAACGTCTGCTGCGGGTAGTGCAGCTCGGCCGCGTCGCGGGCGCGCGCGAGGTTCTCGGTGTCATCGGCGGGGATCCGGCCCGGCCGGAAGTACACGTAGCCGTGCGCGACGATGATCGCGCCGTTGTCGATGCCGTGCTGCGACGGGTTGGACTGGTAGCCCGGCGCGACGTACGGCTTGCCCTCGATCTTGAGCTCGCGCGAGCCGCCGAACAGCAGCAGCTCGGGGTTGGCGAGCCGCGCCAGGATCTTGGCGTGGAGCCGGGGCACGCCCAGCCGGCGCGGGTCACCGGCCGGCAGGTACGAGCCGAGCATGCACACCGCCTGCATCCCGGCGAGCAGGGCGCCGCCGTGGAACGGCGATCGGTCCGAGGTCGTCCGCGGCGAACCCTCGTGGCTGGTGTACCAGCGCGCATCGACGTCGAACGTCGACGGCTGATCGGCGAGCGCCCGATCGATCTGCTCGACGTCGAACGGGGCGACGATGCGCTTGAGCTCTTCGAACACGTCCATCGGGTGGCTCAGGTCTCGCCGACCGGCTTGCCCCCGGCCGGCGGGTTGGAATGGTCGAACGGCTTGGGCCGCGACAGCCCGGCTCCGGCCGCTGCCTTGGCGTGCACCAGGACCCGGCGGCCGGAGCCGAAGAATACCGTGACCTTGCCCGGTTCTGACAGCTCGACCACGCCGGAGCCAAAGCTCGGGTGGTCGATCCGGTCGCCGACCTCGAACGACTCGCTCGCGCGGTACGCCCGGCTCGGCTTCGATAGATCGGCGGCGACCGCCGGCTTCTCGAACCGTTCGACCGGCGCCTTGGGCTCTCGCGGCGCCCGGTTGGTCGCCGGCAGCTTCTTCTCGGCGGGTGCCCCGTGCGGCGACTTGTAGCGGTGATAGCCGCTGCACTGCTTGCACTGGACCTTGACGATCCGATCACCGACCTTGGCGACCACGACGTGCCAGACGTCCCCGCACTTGGAGCACAGTGCTTCGACGTCGGCGCCAACTCCTGCAGACATGGGCTGAAGAGCATATCAGGCTGGGGCTGTACTGCGACACGTGCGGTGGATCAAACGGGTCGCATCCGCGAACCATTGGCGTCCGATCCACGGGGTGTGTTTAATCTCATCACGATGAGCCAGTCCTCGGCCGATGCACTCGTGGCCTCCGGGAACGAGATGCTGCGCGTCGAGAATTATCCGGATGCGGCGGCGAAGTTCGAGCGCGCGGCACAGATCTTTCCGCCGCACGCGCTGGCCTGGAAGGGTCTCGGTCACGCCCTGCTCTGCATGGGACGGCCACAGGATGCCGCGCGCGCCTTCGATCGCGCGATCGGGCTCCGGCCCGACAGCGCCACCGCGCTGTGGGGCGGGGCGGTCGCGCACGCCGAGATCGGCAACAAGGTCGTCGCTCAGAATTACCTGCGCCGCACGCTCGAGCTCCAGCCGACGTGGATCGAGATGGCGCGCTCGGTCTCGCACTTCGCGCCGCTGCTCCAGGTCTCGACCCGGGCCGCCGATGCGCTGCGCACCGCGCTCGGCACGTTCTCGACCCGGACCTACCGCCATGTCACCGACGAGGCGCTGTCGATCGAGATCGCGCGGTTCCCAGATCAGCCGAGCTTCGGTCGCTGGACGTACGTGACGCTCGGGCTGGCGAACACCAAGTGGCGCGAGATCGGCCGGCCGCGCGTCGAGCTCGTGTTCGCGACCACGGTCGACACCGAGGTCTGCGGCCAGGTGCTCGCGACGCTCGCGTTCCACCTTGCGGGCAACGGGTTCTTCCCCGAGCCGGGCGTCATGGTGCGCGACGTGATTGCCACGCTCGGCGCCGGCGATCTCTCCGAGCGCCTGCCGCACGTCTACATCACGGTGCCGCGGTTGTGGAAGCTGCCGCTGCCGCTCGACATGGGGCCGCCGCCGATCACGCTGGCGCACGTGGTCGCGGTCAGCGAGGCCGAGTACGCGATGTGGCGCGGCGACGTCTCGGGGTTCGAGGGTCACTGGGCGCGCAGCCAGATCGACCTGACCGATCTCCGCCGGCCCGGCTGACCCCGCGTGAGGCGTGCCTTTTGGGGGGCGTGCGCGGGGGCAAGGCGCCCCGCCGCCGTGAGCACGCTTTCATGGACAAACAATTCGGAGGGCCTACCTCCGGGTCCGGCCGGGATTGCCGTTCGGGTCCGCTTGGCAGGGCGCCGCCCGGCATGCCACAACGACCAGCATGAAGCGTCTCGGCTCGGTGACCTTGATCTCTGTCCTGGCCTCTGCGGCTCTGTTCGGCTGCGAGAACAACTCGCGGCTCGACAAGACGGTGCAGAGCGCCGATCCGAAGGCCGAGAAGGCCGACGTCGCGCCGGTCAAGACCGACCACAGCGGGTCGCTCGAGGACCGGGTCGCCCGGCTCGAGGACCACTACGCGAAGTCGGCCGAGTCGATGGAGTGGCTCGCCAAGTGGTACGAGCAGCAGAAATCGCAGCAGAAGGCGCAGCAGGCCCAGCAGGCGCGCGAGGATCCGGATCCGGACGCGGTGTTCGCCGTCAACATCGCCCCGGACATCAAGCTCGGTCAGGTCGAGGGCTCGCCGCAGGCGCTCGTGACCATTGTCGAGGCCTGGGATTTTGCTTGACCCTTCTGCCAGAGGGTCAGTTCGACCCTCGAGGATCTGGTCAAGGAGTACAACGGCAAGGTTCGTGTCGTGTTCAAGAACATGGTCGTGCACCCGCCGGTGATGGACGCGCACAAGGCGGGGTGCGCCGCCGCCAAGCAGGGCAAGTTCGTCGCCTACAA
Organism: Kofleriaceae bacterium; assembly: GCA_036403075.1. Lineage (GTDB taxonomy): Bacteria > Myxococcota_A > Polyangia > Haliangiales > Haliangiaceae > JABFXX01. The sequence goes on along the minus strand of DASWRS010000020.1, from coordinate 20,298 downwards.
GAACGCGTTCTGGGACAAGGCCTACGGCCCGTACTCGGCCTCGCATGATCCGTCCAAGCTCGGCGTGGACAACATCATGTCGTTCGCCAAGGACGTCGGCCTGGACCCCGCCAAGCTCAAGGCCGACATGGAAGGTCCCGAGTGCAAGGCCCTGGTCGAGGGCGACATGGCCGAGTTGCACAAGTTCCACGTCAACGGGACCCCGGCGTTCTTCATCAACGGCAAGTACCTCAACGGCGCGATGCCCAAGGAGACCTTCAAGACGATCATCGACGAGCGGCTGAAGGTCGCCGAGGCGTCCGGAGTGCCGGGCGCCAGCTACTACGACAAGGAGATCATGGGGAAGGGCGAGAAGGAGTTCCGGTCGAAGATGGATCGGAAGTAGCCGGGAATAAAATCGTACGTGGATCGGCGGTCGAACGGACTTGCCGATCGATGGCCGGGTTGGCACCTTCCCCGGCCATGAAGATCATGATCAGCGTGGCGGCGCTCCTGGCCGCGTTTGCGGCCTGCGAGCAGCCGCAGAGCCGTCTCGACAAGGTGACGGAGAGCCGCCCGGCCCACACGCCGGCGACGAGCCCGCCGGCCGCGAACACGCCGGCCACGCCGCCGAGCGCCACCGGCCCCAAGATCGACCGGACCGGCAGCGTCGAGCAACAGCTCGCGCGGCTGCAGGACGCGCACGACCGCAACGCCGAGGTCATGGAGCTGCTCAATCGCGAGTTCGCGCAGCAGAAGGCGCAGCAGGCCCAGCAGCAGTCCGAGCGCGAGCGCAACGAGCCCGCCGCCGACGCGCGGTTCGCGGTCGATGTCGACGGCGACATCAAGGCCGGCCAGGTCGACGGCCCGGCGACCGCCCCGATCACCATCATCAAGGCGTTCGACTTCGCGTGCCCGTACTGCCAGCGCGTGTCGGGCACGATGGAGGAGCTGGTCAAGGAGTACGGCGGCAAGGTCCGCGTGGTCTACGCCAACCTGCTGGTCCACGCCCCCGCCCGGCCGGCGCACCTGGCGAGCTGCGCGGCGGCCAAGCAGGGCAAGTACATGCAGTTCAAGGACGCGTTCTGGGAGAAGGGCTTTGGGCCCTACGCGGCCTCTCAGGGTCAGGACGCCGCGTCGCTGGGCGAGGGCAACATCCTGACGATCGCCAAGGGCCTGGGCCTGGACACCGACAAGCTCAAGGCCGACATGAACAGCCCCGAGTGCGCGCAGCGCATGGACCACGACATGAAGGAGCTGCAGAAGTTCCACGTCAGCGCCACGCCGACGTTCTTCGTCAACGGCAAGTTCGTCGACGGCGCGCGCCCCAAGGACGAGTTCAAGAAGCTGATCGACGAGGAGCTCAAGAACGTCGAGAGCTCGGGCGTGCCGGCGGCGCAGTACTACGACAAGGTCGTGCTCGCCAAGGGCGAGAAGCAGTTCCGCTCGAAGATGGATCCGAAGGCCCACTGACACGCGCCGGCCGGCGCGAGTCTGCCGGACTTCGGGCAGACGCCGCGCTTGCCGATCGCGGGCCGGGTTGGCACGCTCCCCGGCCATGACCACCGCCTCTCGCCTGGCGCTCCTCGCGTTCCTGGCGCTCGTTGGCTGCGCGCATCCGCAGCCCCCGGCCGCCCGCCCCGCGGCATCACCGTCCGCCGGCCCCGCCGCCCCGGCCGGGGCCGCACCGGCGCCGGCGCCGGCGCCGGCGCCTGGCTCGCTCAAGATCGACCGCAGCGGGACGATCGAGCAGCAGCTTGCGCGGCTCCAGGATGCCCACGATCGCAACGCCGAGGCCACCGAGTTCCTGAACACGGTCTACGCCCAGCAGAAGGCCAAGGCCGCGGCCCACCAGGCCGACGAGTCGGCCGACGAGCCGGCCGATGACGCGATGTTCGCCGTCGACATCGCCGGCGAGATCAAGGCCGGCCAGGTCGATGGCCCGGCCGGCGCGGCGGTGACGATCGTCAAGGCGTTCGACTTCGCGTGCCCGTACTGCCAGCGGATGGCGGCGCCGATGAAGCAGCTGGTCCAGGAGTACAACGGCAAGGTCCGGGTCGTGTACGCCAACCTGGTGGTCCATGCGCCGGCGCGGCCCGCGCACCTGGCGAGCTGTGCCGCCGCCAAGCAGGGCAAGTACATGCAGTTCAAGGACGCGTTCTGGGACAAGGGCTTTGCGCCCTACGCGGCGTCGGGCGGCCGCGACCCGGCCTCGCTCGGCGAGGACAACCTCGTCGCGATCGCCAGGGGCCTCGGCCTGGACATCGCCCGGTTCAAGACCGACATGGCGAGCCGCGAGTGCGCGGATCGGATCGCCAGCGACGCGGCCGAGATGGAGAAGTGGCACGTCAACGCGACGCCGACGTTCTTCATCAACGGCAAGCCGCTGAGCGGCGCGATGGCCAAGGACGAGCTCAAGAAGCTGATCGACGAGGAGCTGAAGAAGGTCGAGAGCTCGGGCGTGCCGGCGGCGCAGTACTACGACAAGGTCGTGCTCGCCCGGGGCGAGAAGCAGTTCCGCTCCAAGGTCGACGCGCGGCCGCACTGAGCGCGGCGCACCGAGCGCCGGCGCGGCTACGGGCGCAGGCGCTGGCCGGTGCCCGGCTGGTAGTCGACGATCTGCATCTTGAGGTCGCCGTAGTCGGTGACCGCCCGGATCTCGAGCGGGACCCGGCCGTCGTCGTCGCTGATCCACATCGAGAACTTGCGCTCGGAGTTGTCGGGCGCGCGCGTGCCGTCGCGCCGCAGCTTGTAGGTCGTGCCGTCGATCCGCAGCGCCGGCAGCTCGCCGAGCTCGGTGACGAGCTTGTCCTTGCCGTGGATCGTCACGTCGACGTGCCACATGAACCGGCTGCGAAACACCTCGAGCGCGAGCTGCGAGCCCGGCGGGCCTTCCCAGCTGCGCAGCGCGAGCAGGAACGCGTTGTAGTCCCACGCCACCGGCTGCGATGCCTTCTGCGGCTCGGGCCGCGGCGGCGCGTCGTTGACGTGGTAGGTCACCAGGATGGTGTCGCCGGAGCGGCCGGCGAGGTCGACCACGGCGTGCTCGATGTCGGTCTTGCTGCCCGAGGCGAACTCGTCGGCCTGGAACCGGAGCGAGCGGCCGGTGGCGACGTCGACCCACGACGTGAAGCGATCGTCGATGTTGGCGATGAACGACGCGAAGCCGCGAACCTTGGCGTGGCCCTGCACGACGATCGCTTTCCTGCCGGCGACGTCGGTGACGTCGCCGACGCCGAGATCGTAGGTCGCGAGATCGACGCCCTGGAGCGACAGCCGGTACTGCATGTGCTCGCCGGGCGTCGCGAGCGGTGGGCCCTCGCGCAGCGCCGCGGCGGCGCTGACCTTGCTCGGGGCCGGCGCTGGCGGTGGCGCGGGACCGCCGGGCCCAGCCGGATGACCACACGCCGCGACCAGCAACACGAGGACAGCTCTTTGCACGGGCGCAAGCCTAGCGTAGCCCGGCCCGGGCGGTGCGCTATGATCTCGCAATTGCTGACTGAGTTGCCACGCGGCCGTGGCGTGTGCCACGCTGTCCGCGCGCGGCGCCGGTGTGCGCGATCTGCGCGAAGCCCGCTGCGTGACCGGGTGTGAAGCGCCGCCACGCGAGACTTGGGTTCGGCGGCCATGGCTGGTAAGGTCCGCGCCACCTCGCTCGACGCGAGCGCAAGAGGCATCGATGGATACGAAGCACCTGGACCGGGTCGTCATCCGGTTCGCCGGCGACTCTGGCGACGGTATGCAGCTGACCGGGACCGAGTTCGCCAAGGCCGCGGCGGAGGCGGGCAACGACATCTCGACATTTCCCGATTTTCCCGCCGAGATCCGCGCACCCGCAGGCAGCCTGTTCGGCGTCTCGGGGTTTCAGCTCCACTTCTCGTCCTCCGAGATCCACACGCCCGGGGATGCTCCCGACGTGCTGGTCGCGATGAACCCGGCCGCGCTCAAGACCAACCTCAAGGATCTGATCGACACCGGCACGCTGATCGTCAACACCGGCGCGTTCGTCGAGGCCAACCTCAAGAAGGCCGGCTACGCATCGAACCCGATCGACGACGGCAGCCTCGGCAAGTACAAGGTCCACGCGGTCGACATCAACCACCTCACGATGGCCGCGCTCGAAGGCAGCGAGCTGTCGAACAAGGAAAAGGGCCGGGCCAAGAACTTCTTCGCGCTCGGCCTGGTGTTCTGGATGTACGGCCGCGAGCCCGAGGGTGAGATCCGGAGGATCCACCAGCAGTTCGCCAAGAAGCCGGAGTTCGGCGAGGCCAACGTCAAGGTGTTCAAGGCCGGCTACCACTACGGCGAGACCGCCGAGGTGTTCCAGACCGTCTACAAGGTCGCGCCGGCGGTGTTCAAGCCCGGCATGTACCGGAACATCACCGGCAACGAGGCGATCGCGCTCGGCCTGGTGATCGGCGCCGAGCTCGCGGGCAAGAAGCTATTCTACTCCGGCTATCCGATCACGCCGGCATCGTCGATCCTGCACTCGCTCGCCAAGTACAAGAACTTCGGCGCGATGACGTTCCAGGCCGAGGACGAGATCGCCGCGATGGGCGCGGCGCTCGGCGCGGCGTACGGCGGCTCGATCGCGGTGACCGCGTCATCGGGCCCGGGCATCGCGCTCAAGGGCGAGGCGATCGGCCTTGGCGTCATGACCGAGCTGCCGGTGGTGATCCTCAACATCCAGCGCGGCGGGCCATCGACCGGCCTGCCGACCAAGACCGAGCAGTCCGATCTGCTGCAGTCGCTGTACGGCAGAAACGGCGAGTCGCCGATCCCGGTGCTCGCCGCGAAGTCGCCGGGTGACACGTTCTACTGCGCGATCGAGGCGGTGAAGATCGCGACTCGCTACATGGTGCCGGTGATGCTGCTCAGCGACGGCTACATCGCCAACGGCAGCGAGCCATGGCCGCTGCCCAACCTGGCCGCGCTGCCGCGGTTCGAGGTCGTGCACCGCACCGATCCCACGAGCTATTTCGTCTACGAGCGCGATCCGCGCACGCTCGCCCGCGCCTGGGTCGTGCCCGGGACGCCCGGCATGGAGCACCGGATCGGCGGGATCGAGAAGGACGCGCTGACCGGCAACATCTCGTACGCGCCGGACAACCACGAGAAGCAGACCCACGTCCGCGCCGAGAAGATCGAGCGGATCGCGCAGGACATCGGCGAGCTCGACCTGGCAGGAGCCGCGTCCGGTGACGTCCTGCTGATCGGCTGGGGCGGCACCTACGGCGCGCTCCGTCAGGCCCAGCAGCAGCTGGCCGCGCAGGGCAAGGCGGTCAGCCACGCCCACCTGCGCTGGCTGTCGCCGCTCGAGCCCGGTCTGGCCAAGGTCATCCGCAACTTCAAGCGCGTGATCGTCGCGGAGCTCAACATGGGCCAGCTGCGCCAGATCATCCGTGCGACGTTCCTGATCGACGCGATCGGCCTCAACAAGATCCAGGGCCAGCCGTTCAAGGTTCGCGAGGTGATCGACGCGGCCGAGCACCAGCTCGATGCCAAGCATGCAGAGCCAGCTGCGATTGCGACCCAGCCGCAGGCGAGCGCCTAGCGCGCGCAGAGGAAACCAAGTCATGAGCGAAGCAGTCAAGATCAAGCTGAGCAAGAAGGACCTCGAGTCCGACCAGGACGTGCGCTGGTGCCCGGGGTGCGGCGACTACGCGATCCTCGCGACCGTGCAGCGCACGCTGGCCCAGATCGGCATCAAGCGCGAGAACACCGTGTTCATCAGCGGCATCGGCTGCTCGAGCCGGTTCCCGTACTACATGAACACGTACGGCTTCCACACGATCCACGGCCGCGCGCCGGCGATCGCGTCGGGGCTCAAGATCACGCGGCCCGAGCTCGACGTCTGGGTGATCACCGGCGACGGCGATGGGCTGTCGATCGGCGGCAACCACATGATCCACGCGCTGCGCCGCAACATGGATCTCAAGATCCTGTTGTTCAACAACCAGATCTACGGCCTGACCAAGGGCCAGTACTCGCCGACCTCGGCGATGGGTACCCGCGCGCCGTCGACGCCGACCGGATCGATCGACCACCCGTTGAACCCGATCTCGCTCGCGCTCGGCGCCGGCGCGACGTTCATCGCGCGCGCGGCGGACACCGACGCCAAGCTGATGGGAACCATCCTGCAGGAGGCCTACAAGCACAAGGGCGCGGTGTTCATCGAGCTGTTGCAGAACTGCCCGGTGTTCAACGACGGCGTGTGGGAGGGCGTGAAGGACGACCCCGCCGGCAAGCAGATCGCGCTGGTCGAGGGCAAGCCGCTGGTGTTCGCCGGCGGCACCAAGGGCATCAAGCTCGGCGCCGGCCTGACGCCGCAGATCGTCGACGTCGGCGACGGCCCGGGCCAGACGCCGGTCTCGGAGATCGTCGTCCACACCGAGCGCGGCTCGGCGCTGTACGCCAACCTGCTCGCGCAGCTCGTCCAGCCCGACTTCCCGATCCCGATGGGCGTCCTGTACCGCCATGACAAGCCGACCTACGGCGAGCTCGCGACCCACCAGATCGACGATGCGATCGCGCGGCAGGGCACGGGCGACCTGAACAAGCTGATGTTCTCGGGCATGGTCTGGGAAGTCGGCGCCGACGGCACCCGGCACTGAGAGCGGCCCATGTCCGTGCACGTGGTCACGACCGAGGACGTCGAGCGCACGATCACCGCGTTCACGCGGCTCGATCAGCGCGGCGACAAGAAGGCGATGAACAAGCTCGCGCAGCGGCTACAGCGCGAGCAGCCGTTTCTCTTGCAGCACGCCGCGGGGGTCAAGAACGAGCACGGCGACGCGGTCGGCGAGGCCGCGGTGTTCTATGCCACGCTGGTGTGGGCGATGTTCGATCGCGGGCGCGACGGCACGCTGCCGCGGCTCACCGCTCAGAACCTCGCCGAGGCCGACCAGGTCGTCACCGAAGCGCTCGCGGCGGTCGAGGGCCTGGCGGAGCGGCCGCCCCACGAGCGCGCCGCGCCCGCGCTGGTCGAGACCCAGCCGCACGTGTACGCCAAGCTGGCCACGCTCCTGGCCGAGGACGTCAAGGAGGCGGCGATGACCGCCGACACCGCGGCGACGATCGTCAAGCCGACCCAGGTCGTGATCGAGGCGTTCGACGCCGCGCTGTCGGGCCGCCGTCCCGGCGAGCGCCAGGGCACGATCGTCGCCGACGCCAAGGTCGGCCGCAACGAGCCGTGCCCGTGCGGCTCGGGCAAGAAGTACAAGAAGTGCCACGGCGAGGCCGCCTGACCGGCGATCGACGGCGATGACGGCGATCTGCCGGGCGCCGGGCGCGGCGCGCTCAGCCGCCGAAGCCCTCGACCTTGATCCACGGCCCCGCGGTGTAGGGGAACGACTGATCGAAGTGGACGTGGGCGACGTACCACAGCGTGACGTCGTCGCCGTCGAGCGGCTCCTCGCCGACGTACGCCGCCGGGAACGTCTGCGCGCCGGCCGCGCTGCGCGGCGAGTACGGTGCCCACTCGCCGTCGTGGTAGCGGATCGCGAACACCTCGGCGTCGTCCCAGGTGTGCGGGCGGATGTTGACCGCCGCGCCCGAGGCGACGTCGACCTGGCGCCAGACGTAGCCGTGCTCGTCGGCCTCGCCGCTGTACGGGAACCAGCCCTCGTGCTCGACGCGGTGCCAGCGCGCCGCCTCGAAGCGCTCGAACGCGTCGTCGCGTGCGCCATCGAGATCGAAGTCGAACCGCCAGTGCGGGTGGTAGGTGTGCTGATCGTGGACCCCGGGGCCGTAGATCGTGAGCCAGGGCGACAGCCGGCCGTCGTCGTGGAACCGCCACAGCTGGGTGTAGTGGTACGGCCCCGCGGCGAACGCCGCCGACAGCTCGACACCGCCGCGGAACGACTGCACCCGGACGGGGCCCTGCAGCGTGCGCGCGCCGAGCGGGATCCACCACGGGCCGTGGGGCTCGCCGGGATCGTCGCGGAGCTCGAGCGTCTCGCGCTGGTGGTCGACCGTGACGTACGGCAGCGATGCCTCCCACAGCACGCGACGGCCGCGGTAGTCGGCGAGGTAGATCATGATCCCGGCGGACTCGGTCAGCCGCCAGTGCACGTTCCAGTGCGCCTCGCTGATCACGTTGCTCATCACCAGCGCTCCGCCGGGACCACCCGGGTGACCAGGTTCTCGAGCAGGTCGACGACGGCGACGACCGAGGCGTGGCCGTCGGCGCGGCCGAACACCACCGCGGCCGAGCGGCGCGCGAACGCGAGGTCGTCGGCGGTGCGCCCCCAGTAGTGCAAGGTCGACTGCGGCACGTCGCCGAGCGTGAGCTGCTCGCGCACCCGGTCGTCGACCATCGCGATCGACACCGCGAGCGCCTCCTCGTCGCGCGACAGCATCGGCTGCGCCCGGGTCAGCTCGAGGTGCGCGACCACACCGGCGTCGAGATCGATGCAGGCGTCGACCGTGCGATCCGCGGCGTAGTCGTACGCGACCACGCGTGCGAGCCGGTGGCCCGCCATCCAGTGCGGCGGCTTGACCACGAGCGGCTCGGTGCAGATCACGCGGTAGCGGCCGACCTTGGCCATCGAGCTCAGCCGGCGGTCCTCGGTCAGCGTGCGCAGCGCGTCGGCGATCTCGCCCGGCGTCAGCGGATCGAACAGCGTCGGATCCGCGCGGGCGATGTCGGGAGGCTCCGCACGTGCGGCGCGGGCGACGGATCCGACAGGCGCGGCGGGCACGGCGGACACCGTGCGCCGGGGCTTCGATTTCGGCTTGGACTTCGCTGGCTTGGCGGCCTTCACCGGCTTCTTCGACGACGCCATGCGGCGGACTATACACGGCTTTAGATCGCCGACCCGGGTCGGGCGTCTCAAAGCCGCATGGCACCTCGCCGCATGATGTTCGCCTCGATATCGACCTCGTTGCTACTCGCCACCGCGTGCTCCGCCGCCTACGCCGATCGGCCGATCGCCGGACCCGCGCCGCCGCCGCCCGCGCACATCGCGCTGTCGATCGCACCCGCCCGGGTCCGCGCACCGTACGACGTGCAGATCATGCGCGGCGATGGCGAGGTGCTGCCGACCTACGCGCTCGACGGCCGGTTCTACGTCCAGGGCAGCGCGAACGACCGCTACATCATCCGGATCACCAACCCGACCGAGCGCCGGATCGAGGCCGTGGTCTCGGTCGATGGGCTCGACGTGATCGACGGCGAGAACGGCGATGTCCGCAAGCGCGGCTACGTCGTCCCGGCGTACGGCGAGACCCGGATCGAGGGCTTTCGCACCTCGCACGCCGACGTCGCGACGTTCCGCTTCTCGTCGGTGTCGGGATCGTACGCCGGGCAGAAGGGCAAGGCGCGCAACGTCGGCGTGATCGCGGTCGCGCTGTTCGAGGAGCAGGCCGCCGAGCCCGAGCCGCAGATCATCGTCGGCCAGGCGCCGCCGCCGCCGCGCCGCCACCGGCCGTACGACGACCGCGACGACGTCGACGACGAGCGCGGAGCGGCCGGCTCGGCCGGGGCGGGCCTCGACGACGCGAGCCCGCGCCACGCCGCCAAGGCCGACGCCGACAGCGGCCGGGCCCGCGAGCGCTCGCCCGCGCCTCGCCGCGCCGAGACCAGGACCGACGAGGCGCCCGCGGCGCGCGCGGCCGCGCCCCAGGCCACCGCGCCGAGAGGCGGCTACGCGCCACCGTCCGAGGACGAGGCCGGCGACGGTCTCGCAATGCCCCAGCGGCAGCGGCAGCGCGAGCGCCTCGGCCTGGGCACCGAGTTCGGCGAGCAGCGCTACTCCGCGGCGAGCTACACCCGGTTCGTCCGCGCCGCGGGCCGGCCGGCCGCGATCGCCGAGCTGCGCTACAACGACACCGCCGGCCTGATGGCGCTCGGCATCGCGATCCAGCCGCTGCCCGACTCCCGCGAGATCATGCTGCGCGAGACCGCCGACCCGTTCCCCGGCGATCGCTTCGCCCGGCCGCCGCGCTGAGCCTCACGACGGCGCCGCCGGCCCGGGCTGGGCCGGGTGCCGCCACTTGCCGAACGAGCGCAGTCGCCAGAACAGCCACGGCGGCGGATGCTTCGGGGTCACGGCGGCCTGGTGATCACCGAACCGGCCGCCGGGGTCATCGGCCCGGTCACTTCGGGGTCAGCTTGGCGCGCGGGTACAGGACGATCTCGATCCGCCGGTTCTTCGCCTTGGACTTGCTGATCGGCCGGTACTGCCCGAACGCGACCGCGGCGAGCCGGGTCGGGTCGAGCCGGGCGTCGTCCTGCAGGTAATGGACGACGGTGAGCGCCCGCGCCGCGGACAGCTCCCAGTTGGTGACGAACGCGAGCACCGCGTCATTGGTCTCGGGCTTGGCCTTGGGGTCGAGCTTGGCCTTGGGGTCGGGCCTGGCCTTGGGGTCGGGCCTGGCGGGCTTGGCCTTGGCGGTCCTGGCCACGTGCTCGCTCGGGTGGCTCGCGGGCTCGGCCGCCGCGGGCCTGGGCTTGCGCAGGTAGATCGGTTGATCGTCGGTGTGCCCCTGGACCCAGATCTGCTTGTCTCCGATCTCCTTGAGCGCCGCGCCGACCTTGGCGAGCACGTCCTTGCCGCTCGCGGTCAGGTCGGCCTCGCCGGTCGGGAACAGGATCTGGTCGATCAGCTCGAGCTTGACCGCGCCGTCGGCCGTGGTGACCTCGCCGCTGGCGCCCACCGCCTCGGCGAGCTTGGCCTGCAGCGCGGTGGCCTCGTCGGCCTTGGCCTTGAGCTCGGCCTCGTTCTTCTTCAGGTCCTCGGCCGCGGTGTTGGCCTTGGTCAGCTCGTCCTTGGTCTTCTGGAGCTCGGCCTCGAGCGCCTTGATGCGATCGTCGGCCTTGGGGCCCTCGGGCGGCTTGGATGACCCGCAGGCCACGAGGACGACGAGCGCGGCCGCTGTGCTTCGCATGGCGGCGATTGTAGCGATGCCGCACGCCCCAGGTCGAGGATCCCCGCAGAACGGCGCGGGCGAAGCGCCCGGATCCCAGAAATTCTGGGTCGATCATGTGCTTTTTGCCGATGTCAGAGTCTCGGGGCAAGGTAGCAACCCTCATGGAGACCAACAGCGATATCCAGACCACCGAGTCCGAGACCTCGGCCCCGACGAGCCGCTTCGCGGAGCTCCAGCAGCTCGTCACCGCGATGGCCGCCGACTTCGAGAAGTTTTACCGCGACGGCAACAAGGCCGCGGGGACGCGGGTACGCAACTCGATGCAGGAGCTCAAGGCGTTCGCCCAGCGCGTTCGCGAAGAGGTGCTGACGTTGCGGAACCAGGGCAAGGACCAGGAGCAATAGTCCGGCAACGTTTTCGTATCAACCTCATCAAGGCCAGTAGGGAACGTAATCTCCGCTGGTCTTTTCGTTAGTGTCGTTCACCGTGGCAAAATGCCCCGCATTCTGCAACATTGGTGAATTCACATACCGAACATGAGTGACGCAGAACGTTAGTTCAGTGGGGGTGCGTCAGTTGACAGAGGCATTTGAGACGCCATGAACAGCATTCTGGTTGCCCATCGTCATCACAAGTTAGGGTTAGCTACGCTGCATAAGCAACCGGGGTCGTGAGAGCCTGTGCCTCGAACTGGGAGCAGGCGAATGACACGAATGAAGACTCTAGCTTGCAGCGTCTGTTTGATTCTCGTCGGTGTTGCGCCTGTCGCAGCCGACAACAACGCGCCGAAGTCGTTGCGCATGCGCGCGAAAAAGGCGCCCGGCTCACACTGGTCACCAGTGCGCTGGGCGAAGCGAGTCGCGCAGGCCCAACCGGCTCCGGATCAACCGCAACCAGGCGGTGATCAACCAGCGCCGGCTGATGCAACCGGAGCGCAGCCAGCACCGGAACCAGCGCAACCCACCCCCGAACCCACCCAACCAGCTCCGGCAGCGGAAGGAGGGCAGACACCAGCACCGGCCCCGGGTCTCAGTGACGAGGAGCTCGCGAAGCTCGCCGAGCAGGAGGCCAAGACCGAGGTCATCACCGTCACCGGCTCGCTGATCGGCCGCAAGGAAGTCGATTCGCCGTCGCCCGTGTCGGTGGTCGACAAGGAGAAGCTCGACAGCGCCGGCATCACCAACGTCGGCGACGTTCTGCAGAAGATCCCCGCGCAGGGCAACGCGATCAACGCGCAGAACAACAACGGCGGCGATGGCTCGACCCGCATCAACCTGCGCAGCCTCGGCACCAACCGCACGCTGGTGCTGCTCAACGGCCGCCGCGTGGTGCCAAGCGGCACCGGCGCAGACGCCTCGGTCGACTTCGGGACCATCCCGCTGGCGATGATCGAGCGTGTCGAGGTGCTCAAGGACGGCGCGTCGGCGATCTACGGCTCGGACGCGATCGCCGGTGTGGTCAACGTGATCACCCGCACGAACATGAACGGCACCGAGGCCAACATCTACACCGCGACCTCGAGCCAGCGCGACGGCACGAACTACGACCTCAGCTTCGTGACCGGCCACTCGTCCAACCGCGGCAACATCACGTTCTCCGGCGGTTACCAGCAGCAGAAGCCGGTCATGGCGGGCGAGCGCGACTTCGCCAAGCAGACCTACTCGTACGACTTCACGTGCACCACCGAGATGGAGCAGGCCGGTGATTGCACGAAGGCGACCCTGACCGGGTCGTCGTCGTCGCCGACCGGCCGCATCAACCGGATGCCCAACGGTGGGCCGGTGATCAGCATCCCGGGCTGCACGACCAAGTACTGCACGGCCGACGGCAACGGCGGGTTCCGTAACTTCAACCTGCCGACCGCCACGAGCTTCGGCGACAACTACAACTTCCAGCCGCTGAACTACCTGTTCACGCCGTCGACGCGCGTGAACCTGTTCTCGAACGGCCACTACGACATCACGAAGAACACCCACGTGTTCTTCGAGGGTCAGTTCAACAGCCGGAAGTCGACCCAGCAGCTCGCCGAGGAGCCGGCCACGCTCGGCCTGTTCGGCACGCCGATCTCGAAGAGCAGCATCTACAACCCGTTCGGCCAGGACATCGTCGACTACAACCGCCGCCTCGTCGAGTTCGGCCCGCGTACCTTCAACCAGGACGTCAACACGACCCGCCTGGTGTTCGGTCTCAACGGCGCGCTCCCCGAGGAAGCGTCCGTGGTCAAGAACTGGAAGTGGGAGGGCTCGTACAACTACGGCCGTACCGACGCCACCAACCAGACCCACGGCGACCTGATCAAGAGCCACCTGGGACGGGCGCTCGGTCCGAGCTTCATCGACCCGGCCAACGGTCCGACCTGCGGCACGCAGGCCGCTCCGATCACCGATGGTTGCGTCCCGCTGAACCTGCTCAACCCGAACCACGTCGACCCGCGCGCGATCCAGTACCTGACGTTCACGGGCACGCAGACGGGCACCAACGAGCAGCACACGGCCCAGATCACGACCAGCGGCAAGCTGGTCGATCTGCCCAACCACGGCGACATCTCGCTGGCGGTCGGCGGCGACTACCGCTTCGAGAAGGGCTCGTTCACGCCCGACCCGTTGACGTCGACCGGCGACACCACCGGTAACGCGCAGCAGCCGACGGTGGGCTCGTACAACACGTTCGAAGGCTTCGGCGAGCTGTCGATCGTCCCGTACTCGGGCGGCGAGGTCGTGAAGTGGGCCGAGATCAACGCGGCCGGCCGCGCGTACGACTACAACACGTTCGGCTCGGGCGCGACCGGCAAGGTCAGCGGTCTGCTTCGCGTCGTCGGCGGGGTCGCCGTGCGCGGCACCTACGGCAATGCGTTCCGCGCGCCCAACGTGGCCGAGCTGTTCTCGGGTCAGTTCGATGGCTTCCCGGTCCTCGAGGACCCGTGCGACGCCAAGCCGCCGAGCTCGAAGAACCCGGTCGTGCTCGACCCGATGACGCAGAAGGCGTGCACCGCGCAGGGCGTGCCGATGGGCTCGCAGTTCGGCACGTCGCAGCAGCGCGCGCTCGGTGGTGGTAACAAGCAGCTCCAGCCGGAGAAGGGCAAGGTCGGCACCGCCGGCCTCGTCTACGAGCCGCTGCGCGGTCTCGACTTCACGCTGGACTACTGGAACATCGGCATCGACCAGGCGATCACCAGCCTGCCGGTGGCGACCATCCTGTCGCAGTGCTACCAGGGCGGTCTGCAGCCGTTCTGCGACCAGATCCAGCGCGACCCGGTCACGCACGAGATCAGCCACATCGTCGACATCACCCAGAACGTCGGGTCGCTGACAACGTCGGGCCTCGACTTCTCGGCGGCGTATCAGTACCGCAACGGGGCGGGCACCTTCCGGCACGCGGTCGAAGGCACCTACCTGTTGAAGTACAACATCGACACCGGCACGATCGATCCGAATACCGGCAAGCAGCAGATCATCCACGGCCGGAACTTCTACGACCTCGGCGTCAACCCGGACCTGAAGTTCAACATCTTCACGATCTGGAACCATCCGTCGGGCATCGGCGCCGGCTTCAACTTCCGGTTCGTGAACTCGATCCAGGAGTGCGACCAGGATAACTGCAACGACCCGGCCAACGGTCGGCGCGACGTCTCGGCGTACGCCACGGGCGATGTTTACCTGGACTACGGCGTCAAGTCCGCCCAGGGCACGACCCGCGTCACCGTCGGCATGAACAACGTCGCTGGCGTGAAGCCGCCGGTCATCTACAACGGACCGGCGCTCAACGCGGACGAGTCTGCCTATGACTTCATGGGCCGGCAGTTCTACGTGCGGCTGTCGCAGCTGTTCTAGACCCTTGAGCTAGCCGCCCGGGGCGCTGCCTCGGACGTCTTCCGGGCCTCCGGGTCCGACCGGGTCCCCGCTGATGCCGCAAGGCGCCGCGGGGACCTGGCATTTTCGGCCCGGCCGCCGACCTACGCCGGCTGCGGCGGCACCTTGGGCGCCGGCGCGCTCTGCCGGTTGAAGTCGCCGATGACGCCGATCAGCGCGGCAAGCGCCTCGCGCTCCGCCGGACGCAGGTACGGGTTCCAGATGTCCCCGAGCAGGACCGAGCGGGTCGTGTCGCTCTTGTTCCAGGCTTCGTGCTCGTAGGTGTCGTCGAACGCGAAGCACTTGCCGGGCTGCCACGCGACCTGCTGGACCCCGACCAGGTTCAGGGCGCAGCCGTCCGGAATTTCGAGCCCGAGGTGAAGCACCGCGCGCGCGTTGGTCACGCCACGGTGCGGCAGGATGTGGGCGCCGGGCCGCATGATCGAGAAGCAGACCTCGGGGCCGTGGTCGCGCACGTGATCGAGCGGCAGCTCGCCGAGCACGGCCGCGACCTCGGGGCACGCGGCATGGTGCGCGTCGACCCGCTCGCCGTCGACGTAGAAGAAGTACGCGTCCCAGGCGCCCCCGGCGGTGAGCTGGCCGCGCTGCGCCTCGGGCACGTCGAAGTGGAACGGCTGCACGCCATCGCCGTCGCGCACGCGCCGCAGCTCGCCGAGGATCCGCTCGGTCTGGGCCTCGTACCAGTCGGCGAACGGCAGCGCGGTGCGCGGGAACACCGGGGCCAGCGGCAGGTCGGGGATGTAGAAGAAGCTCGGCTGCTGCCGGGGGTCGCTGCGCACGGTGGGCTCGAGGCCGAGGTACATCGCCAGCGCGCGCGTGACGCGGCCGAGCTCGTCCTTGCCGTAGCGCGCGACCAGCGGCTCGATCGACTGGTGGAACAGGTCGATCCGGCCGCCGTGCCCCGCGTCCATACCGTGCAGGACCAGGTCGCGGATCCACGGCGGCGTCGAGCCCTCGTCGTACCAGAACCCGCGGAGCTGCGCGGTCTTGATCGCGCGGGTGAAGCCGACCACGGCGCCCCACAGGTCGCCGCGGGCGCTGGCGAGGGCCGCCAGGTGGAGCTGGCTGGTGAACGCGAACGGCAGCTCGTGACAGATCTCGGCGAGCTCGCGCTCGCGGCCGTCCTGCTGCAGCAGCTGGTGGTGGGCCTGCGCGAGCTGCTGGTGCAGCGCGAGGTCGAGCGGGCGCGCCTCGAGCTCGCGCTCGAGCCTGCGCACCACGGTGGCCGCGGTATCGGGGGGCGTCATGGCAAGCCCAGGATACCCCGTTGTGTCGCGCCGCGTTTCATGGCAACGACGTGCCATGAGTGAACACCCCACCGACTTCGTCGGCTCCGTCGAGGACGCGATCACCAGCGCGGTGCAGGGCCGGATCCCCGACGCGGTGGTCGCGGTCTCCGGCGGCGGCGGGCACTACCGGATCGACGTGGTCTCGCCGGTGTTTGCCGGCAAGTCGATGCTCGAGAACCAGCGCCTGGTGCTGTCGGCGATCAAGCACCTGATCAACGGCGACCGCGCCCCGGTCCACGCGGTCGATGCCCTGACCACCCGCACGCCGTAGCCCGCCGGGGTCCAGATCGACGCGCCGAGCCTCGAGGCCCAGGTCACGGCCGGGGTAATCGAGCGATTCTCGTACGCCGATGGCGCGGTCGAGCTGTACGTGCCGGCGCTCGCGCCCGGCAAGACGCTGTCGGTGCCGTACCGCGCGATCGCCACGCTGGCCGGCACGCTGCACACCGGGGCGTCGCGGATCGAGGCCGGCACGGCGCGGTTCGACGTGCCGCCGTCGACCTGGACGATCAAGTAGACGCGGGCAGGCTCGCGCGGATCGACGGCTCGGTGAGCGTATCGGCCACGACCACGGGCACAGGCACAGACGTCGCCCCGGCGGCGGCGGCGGGCGGCCCCAGGGTCGGCCAGGTCTGCCCGCTGTGCGGATCGATCAGCGTGGTCTCGTCGCGGTAGACCCGGAAGGTGTGGTGCAGCCGGTAGAGCGCCTCGGCCAGCGGCAGCGACTGGTAGCGCTCGGGGAACCGCGCGAGCAGCACCTCGCGGACCACGCGGCCATGGCGCGCGCTCATCGTCGGGAACAGGTGGTGCTCGACGTGGAAGCCGAAGTCGAGCGTGAGCCACTCGAGCACCCGGGGCAGCGTGACGCTGAGCGAGTTGATCAGCGGATCGTTGAGCTTGGACCCCGGTGACAGGTTGTGGTTGGTCACGATGAACGACATGAGCAGGGTGTTGGCGGTGATCAGCGGCAGGATCAGCACGAACACGAACGCGGGAAACCCGACCAGCGCCCCGACCGCGATCCACACCGCGAGCCCGGCGAGGCTCTCGATGATCGCGCGGCGATGCAGGTGGGGCGTCAACAGGCCGTGCTTCTGCGCCGTGAACAGCACCTGCACGCTCTGTCCGGTGAGCCCGAACATCAGGCTGGCGAGCCCGCCGAGGCGGCCGCGGCCCAGCCCGAAGTGGTCGGCCATGATCCGGGCGCTGCGCTGGGCCTTGTACTTGGCCAGCGTCGGATACATGTCCGGATCGCGCTCGGGCTGGCCGCAGTGGTTGTGGTGGACCCGGTTGTGCCACGCCATCCAGAGCTGGGGCGAGATGCAGAACGGCAGGAACCCGAGCCAGCCGATCAGGCGGATCATGCCGCGGCCGCGGACCACGCCGCCGTGCAGCGCCTCGTGGGCGACGAACGTGACGCCGGCCATGCTGCAGCCGATGACGACCGATGCCAGCGGCCACAGCGGCCACGGCACGTGACCGGTGGCGAGCGCCCAGCCGACCAGTGCGATGATCGCGTAGTGCACGGGCACCCATAGCGCGCGCGCGCGCGCCGGTACGAAGGTTCCTTCGGGCAACAGCGGCCGGACCTGCCGCGCGTACGCCGCCACCGTCAGAAGCTCTCGCGAGCTGGTCCAGAACGAGTCGGTCTTTGCTACGGCGGGCATCACTGGTTTTTAGGTACCGCGCGGGCGCCGACTGTCACGACACACTCCGGCCATGACTCTGTCAGATCTTCGTGGCGCGCAGCGTCACCCGACGTCCGTCATGTCGGCGAGCGTGCGCATCGCACCCGCCACGGAGCCCGCGCGGGCGCGCAATCCGTGCCACGGATCACCTTGGTGGTCGAGCCGGGCGCGCAGCTCGCGCAGCCGGATCCCGTCGGCGCGGAGCGCCGGGTCCTCGACCTCGCGCCACTCGATCGGCGCCGCAACCGGCGCTCCGGGCCGGCCGCGCAGCGAGTACGGGGCGACGACCGTAGCGCTGATCGCGTTGCGCATCACGTCGACGAACAGCCGGCCGCGGCGGTCTTTCTTGTAGAACTCCATGGTCAGCTCGTCGGGGTGCTGCCGGCACAGCCGCGAACCGATCCGGGTGGCGAGCGCGCCGACCTCATCGAAACTCGCGTGGTCGTCGAGTGGCACGACCACGTGCAAGCCCTTGGACCCGGTGACCTTGACGAACGCGGGCAGGCCGAGCCGCTCGAGCAGCTCGTGCAGCGCCACCGCGGCGCGTCGGACCAGGTCGAACCGACCGTCCGGCGGGTCGAGATCGAAGACCAGCAGGTCGGGCCGGTCGAGCGCGTCCTTGCGGCTGGTCCAGACGTGGAATTCGATCGCGCCCTGGTTGGCGAGGTAGACCACCGCGGCGGCGCGATCCGCGATCGGATAGTCGACCCGGGTGCGGGTCCCGGCTTCGACGTGGTCGAGCCACGCGGGGAAGTGCTTCTGGTAGTGCTTCTGAAAGAACCCGCCGCGATCGATGCCCTTGGTGTAGCGCACCACGCTGAGCGGCCGGCCGCGCAGCTCGGGCACCATCAGCTCGGCGACCTCGCGGTAATAGGCGAGCAGCTCACCCTTGGTGATGCCGTCGGCGGGGAACACGACGCGATCGACGTTGCTGCACGCGACCGTGACATCGCCGAACACGTACTCCACACCCCCAGCATACCCGCGGCGCCGATCGGTGATCGATCCGTCATGCGGTGTAACCCTCCGGTCACAACGTTGGCCGCTCGACGTGAGCCGGCCACGGGTAACGTAGCAGTCATGGTGCGATCTCTCCTGGCCTGGTCATTCGTCCTGGCGGCGTGCTCCGGCGGCTCGCCGGCGGCGTCGGTGGATGCCTCCTCGGGGCCAGCACCGCGCACGTTCGGCGCGACCTGCGTGACGCCCAGCGACACGTCGACCGAGTGCAACAGCGGGGTGTGCACCAACACGTTCGACATGGTCGGCCACCCGGTGTGCTCGCAGCGGTGCACCTTCGGCATGGACGCGACCTGCCCGATGGGCGCGACCGGGATGAAGTGCAACATGAAGGGTTACTGCAAGCCGTGACGCGGCGCGACGCAAGCTGATCCGGCCCGCGACCCGTGCGATGCTGTCGGCTGCAAGGAGCAGGTATGCCCGACGTGATCGTGATCGGCGACGGACCCGGCGGCCTTTCCGCGGCGCTGTTCCTGGCCAAGAACCAGGTCGACGTGGTGGTTTTCGGCCAGGACAAGACCGCGATGAACTACGCGCTGCTGCGCAACTACCTCGGCCTGCCCGAGATCCTCGGCAGCGAGTTCCAGCGCATCGCGCGACGCCAGGTCGCCGAGCTCGGCGCCAGGCTGCGCGGGGACCGCGTCGAGGCGGTGGCGGCGTCCGGCGACGGCTGGACCGTCACGCTCGAGGGCGGCGAGCGCCAGACCGCGCGGTTCCTGGTCCTGTCCGAGGGCAAGGGCCCGCGGCTCGCGAGGCAGCTCGGCCTGGCGTACGACGAGCAGCAGGGGATCGCGACCGATCGCAACGCGCGCTCGAGCCTCGACGGCGTGTACATCATCGGACGCTCGGCGCGCCCGGGCCGCAGCCAGGCGATCATCAGCGCCGGCGACGGCGCGGCGGCGGCGATCGACATCCTGTCGCAGCTCAAGGGCGAGAACTTCGTCGACTGGGAGGAGCCGCCCAAGGCCTAGCCCGAGCTCACCGGCCGGCGCAGCCGAGCCGGGCGCGGGCGGCGGCGAGGTCGCTGGGCGCATCGGACAGCCGCGCGACCAGCTCGCCGGCGATCGCGGCGATCGCGCCGAGGTGCGCGGCGTCGAGCCGGTCGATGGTGTCGCAGCGCGCGTGGTAGCACCGCCGGTCCGGAGTCCAGAAGAACACGTAGGGCACGCCGGCCCGGCAGAACGCCTCGTGGTCCGAGCCGGCGCCGCGGCCGCCGATCCCGACGTGCAGGGCGGGGTGCTCGGCGGCGAGCGCCCGGACGATCGCGGTCGCGGGCAGGCCGCGGAACGTGCCCATCGCATAGACCGCCCCGGCCGAGGCGTAGCTGCCGACCATGTCGAGGTTGATGTCGTAGACGATCCGGTCGAGCGGCAGCGCCGTCGGTGGGTGCGCGGCGAAGTGCGCCGAGCCGAAAAGGCCAAGCTCCTCGCCGCCGAACGCGACGCGATGCGCAGGCGGCGAGCACGACGAGCACGGTGGATCGCATCACCCTGGAGACGCACGGCCCGGCCGGCGGTTTCAACCAAGCTCGCGGTGGCGGCCGGTGTACGCTGCCGGGTCGATGACCACTGCCCTGTCCCGCCA
>DASWRS010000019.1:0-12975 GCA_036403075.1 Kofleriaceae bacterium | reverse complement strand
CTTGGGGTACTGCGCGATGCCGGTGACGGTCAGCAGGCCGGTGAGCTTGATCTCGGGCTTCGACACGGTGTCGGTGCAGCCGGTGCAGGTGCTGGCCATCGTCTTGCCGGAGCTCGCCGTGATCAGCAGGTACGCATCCTGGCCCGCGGCGGCCGGGAACGGGTTCTTGACCGTCATCATGTGGCTGTGGTTGCGGCCCTGGTTACCCGGGTTGTTGCCGAGGTAGTTCGAGTACAGGTGGCGGTCGTGCGGCGCGGTCTGCTGCATGCCGAGGTCGACGAAGTTGTTGCTGGCGTCGAGGGCGACCGATCGGATCTGCGCGGCGGCGCCGCCGCCGGTGTGCGAGCCGTTGAGGAACACCAGGCCGGCCTGCGGCGCGTCGGTGGTGCCGAACACGGCCGCCGCGGCGCCGAGGTGGGTGCCACCGAGGCCGGTCAGCTTCTGCGCCATGTCGACCGGCTTGGTGATGAACGTCGGGCCGGCCTTCGACAGCTGGATGACCGACATCATCTGGGTGTAGTAGGTGCCGCCCTTGCCCTCGTTGGTGTTGTTGTTACCGGCCGCGTCACCGTAGCGGAACATGATCTTGTTCGAAGGGACGAGCGCGCCCGTCGCGGCGTCCACGGTCATGATGCGCTCCTGGATCGCGCGCTGGGCGTAGGTCCGCCGGCCCGCGGCCGCCGCGTTGTTGTCGATCCGGCCCGCGATCTCCTTCTTCCAGATGATCGCGGCCTGCTGGTCGGCGCCCTTGAGGTTGGGGTCGTCGAGCTTGATCGCGGCGAGCCACACGCCGTTGCGCTGCGGCTGGGTGTCGCCCTCGGTCCACGAGCACACCGCGTACGACGGGTCCGCAGCGTCGACCGTGCAGGCGCCGCGCGACCGCTCCTCGCGGGGGCACAGCGAGACGTCGAACACGTTGGCGAAGCTGCAGGTGGTCGGCGCGTCGGCGCTGTCGCACTTGACCGTCCAGACCTGGGCCCAGCCGTCATCGCGGCCGTCACCGTTGGCGCCGCGCCACGACACCAGCTTGGTGGTCGCGGTGGCCTTGTCGAAGCTGACCTGCGTGGTCGGCATGCCGTCCTGCTGCATCGACGCGTCGTCGTTGTTCTTGGCGAAGATCTTGGTCTGGGCCATCACCTTGACGCCGGCCTGGTTGAAGCACTCGGCGTACTTGATGGTGTCGCTACCACCGTTGGGCTGGTAGTTGTACTCGGCGCAGATCACCGTGCCGCCGTTGACCGCCAGGGCGGACGGCGCGTTGGCGTTGCGGCGCTCGTTGCCGTTGTTCGCGGTCACGAACTTGGCGGCGACCGTGTCGGCCACCGCGGAGACCTGGCCGGTCGCCGTATCCTGGACCAGCGTGATCGGGGTCAGCGACAGCTGGATGTTGTTCTGCGCGCGCACACCGTTGAGCTCGGTCGCCATGCCGAAGTACAGGCCGTGGATGCCGTCCTTGAAGAACGCGACGGCGGGCATCTCGAGGCCGGCCTGCTCCTGATCGGTGCGGCGAAGCCGTGGCGGGTTGCCGGTGACCGGGGCCGTATCCTTGACCGGTGGCGGGACAGCGATCGAGACGCTGCTGCCATGCACTTCGGCCTGCGCGACGCCTTCGGCGGCGAGAGGTGCCAGAAGCCCGGCCACGGCGAACATCAGAAGCTTCTTGTTGCTCATTGGTGAGTTGCCCCAGTGTTGGTTTGTGATGTCGGGGTCTTGAGCAAGGGATGTGCCGCGACTTTTGAGCTGTAACCTTGAGGAATCAAAGGATGTGATACCGATGAAACATGGGGGGCGAGGCTCCCCACCTGGGGAAAGCGGTCCGCAAACCCGTGGCGATCCCGCGATCTGCGTCGCATATCGGGAGCGGCCCGGAAGCAGGCGACGAGGTCCTCTCTGGGGGGCGAGCCCCCGATCCGGGGCTCGAGTCTCCACCCCGGCGGAGCCGACCGGGCCGCGTCGGTCTCGCGCCGCACTGCGCTCGAGCCACGAGGCGAGCGACGAGGCGAGCGACGAGGCGAGCGACGAGGCGACGAGACGAGCGACGAGACGAGGCGCGCCTCGCGGCGACGGCGTTCACCGCGGCGCGCCGGCGGCGATCACTCGTCGTCTTGCTCGGGGATCGGCATGTCCTCGGGCTTGAGCGCCCGGCTGTGCAGCGCGATCACGTTGGCGAGCACCTGCTTACCGCCGAGCAGCACGCCGCCCTTGGATTGCGAGCTGGCCTGGAACATCATCGTGGCGAGCTCGGCGGCGGGGAACTTCTCGGCGCGCTGATCGCTGCGGATCGTCCACATCTCGACGACGCGCTTGACGTCGACGCCGTGGCTGGTCAGGAAGTCGGCGAGCCGCCACTGCGGTTCGCCGTCGGCGCCGGTGACCGCCTGCTTGGGATCGAGCTCCTGGCGCTTGATGATCGTCGCGAGCTTGTCGTCGAGGTAGACCCGGACGCCGCCGCGGATCGGCTCGCCGTAGTACGGCACGCCGGTCTGCTCGACGCCATCGAGGAACAGACCCTCGTTGTCGACCAGCGTCGGCGGCTTCTTGTCGATGTAGACCATCACCGAGCTGATTTTGTCGCCGGAGCGACCGCGGCCGAAGCCGGCGGGCGTGTGTGGAATCGGCTTGCCCGCCGTGCCGGTCCCGAACCGGAACCAGAAGTCGTTCGCCGCCGGCGACATCAGGTCCTTGCCGGTCGCGATCATGGTCTGCGTGGGCTTGGGACCGTAGACGTGGAGCTCCTTGACCTTGCCCGGGTCGATGCCGATCGCCTTCAGGTAATCGGTGAACTTGTAGTAGCGCTTGCGGCCCCACTTCCAGCCCGGATCGTCGGTGCCGGCGCGCTTGTCCGCCGAGACCTTGTCGCGCTGCCACGACGCCTTGCATCCGATCGGCAGCTCGCCCCAGGTCAGAAACCCCATCGGCTTGCCGTCGACGTAGACCCCGGCGTCCTTCCAGCGCGACATCCCGGTGGTGAACTCCTTCGGCACCCAGTCGCTGTCCTGGTGATCGCCCTTCTTGGCGTCCTTGACGCCGTCCTTGTCGTCCTTGTCTCCCGCCGTGTCGCCCTCCTTCTCGGCCGCGTTGCGCTCCTCGGCGAGCTGCTGCGGGTTGACGCGATCGTCGCCCGGGTGCGGCCCGTAGTCCTCGATGATCTTGGGCGCGTTCGCCGACGGCCCGATCGGCGCCGGGCGCAGGCGGGTCTCCTGGCTTCCGTCGGCCTCGCGGCACGAAACGAGCAAAAGCGCGGCGAGCAGCGCGAAGCGCGATGACGACATGGCAGTCATTGTTTGCAGCCGCCATTCCATGCGCAACTGGCGGCTCTCAAGATCCGGTGCCCACATCTGGAGACCTCGCGCGAAGACGTCGCGCGGAGACCTCGCGAGGTCGCGACTCTCCAGGCGGGGACCCCAGCCGCGCGGCCATGGCGGGCGGTGACCATGAGAATCCAGCGGGTTCGCCGTTGGCGCCCGCGTTGCATCCAGATGGAAGCCATGACGCGAATTGCTGGGGTCAGTGTTCTGTTGACCGCGCTGGTCGCCGCCGCGGGATGCGGCGTCGGCGGTGACGATATGATGCCGGGCGGAGGCAGCGGCAGTGGTAGCGGCACCGCGATCCCGCCGGTCGACGAGGGCGAGGTGTGCAACGCGGCGTTCACCGTCGTGAACGGAACCTTCGCGCCGGGCACCACGCCGCGCCCCATCGATCCCGACACCGGCCTGCCGCTGACCGGGTGCTGGCCGGTCGGCACGTGGACGTTCCACGCGACGGTCGCGAGCAACGGCTGCGCGACCGCTCCGACGGTGATCTCGACCTATTCGTTCAAGGTCGAGCGCGTGGCGCCGCCCGAAGGCGGCGACGACACGATCCAGAAGCTGACCAGCCTGACCACCACTCCGACGGGCATGCAGTACCACCTCGCGGTGTCATCGAACGGCCAGGGCTGCGAGGCCCACTTCGAGCTCGGCACCGCCGATGGCACGCAGTACTGGAACATGAAGCCGACGCTGCCCAAGGATCCCGCGGCGACGACGCTGGGTGGCGACGGCTACTACGTGCAATACCAGGCGAACGGCTGGCCCTGGAAGTAGCGCGGCGGGAAGCCTAGGATCTCGTCATGGGCAAGTGGCTCGTCGCCGGCGGCATCGTGATCCTCGCGATCCTGGTGCTGCTGTGGTTGCAGATGCGACCGAGCGAGCCACCAAGCGCTGCGCGCAGCGTGCCGGTTGCCGCGCCGACCCAGGTCGCGATGGTCGCGGCCAGGCCGGCTCCGGCCAAGCCGACCGCGGCGGTCGCCGAGCCCGCCGAGCCGGCTGCGCCCGACCCGGGCCCGCCGGTGCAGCCCGGCAAGCTCGATCCGCGGTCGGACGAGTTCTTCTACAAGTTCGACTCGGTCGTGCCCAAGGCGCTGACCCGCGACGCGGCCAAGTGCTACGAGGGCCGCCACGGCCAGCTCCACCGCAACCAGAAGCTGTCGCTCCGGTTCAAGACCCGGATCGTCAAGGGCGAGGTCTCGATCCACGACGTCACGATCAAGGAGTCGACGCTCAACGATCCGGCGCTCGAGACCTGCTTCATCCAGTCGATCCAGCGCGCGAGCTGGAAGGACGACGAGCTTCCGGACTGGGAGCAGGACGACGAGCTGGTGCTGCGGCCCGAGCGCGGCATGAAGAAGTACTGGCGCGAGAACCTCGACCAGGAGTAATGCGGCAGCGCCGGCGGCGCGCTCAGGTGTCGGCGCGCAGCAGCGAGCGGAACACGCCGACCGCCCAGTCGAGATCGTCGAGCGGGACGTACTCGTCGGCGGCATGGGCCCGGCCGATGTCGCCGGGGCCGATCACGATCGCGGACTTGCCGTGCTGGGCCCACAGCGCCGCCTCGGTCCAGAAGTCCAGCGTGCCGACCGAGCTCACGAACCGGCGGACGTGCTCGGCCAGCGCGTCGCACGAGAACGGCACGTGATCGATCGTCGTCTCGATCACGATCTCGGGGTCGATCCTGGCGGCGAGCGCGGTGACCTCGCGGTCCCAGCCGGCGCGATCGAACCCGGGGTACGGGCGCAGCGACCAGGCGAGCTCGGCGCGCGCCGGGATCACGTTGAACGCGACGCCGCCCGACAGCGCGGCGATGTTGAGGCAGGTGCCCTGCATGCCCGGCGGGCCATCGTGCAGCCGGTGGAGGGCGGCGTCGTCCAGCGCCGTGGCGAACCGGGCGAGCCGGGCGAGCGGCTTGGGCAGGTGATCGGCCCTGGACGAGTGGCCGCCGGGGCCGGACATCCGCGCGCGCTGGCCGAGCACGCCGCGGTGGGCGATGCCGGCGGTCCGCGCGGTCGGCTCGCACACGAACACTTCCTGGATCGCCGCGGCGTGGGGTCCGGCGAGGAACGCGCGGATCACGCCGCTGCCGGCCTCCTCGTCGCCCGAGAACAGCACGCCGAAGTCGCGCGGCCGGGTCGCCTCGATCGCCACCAGCGTGGCCGCGATCGCGCCCTTGGTGTCGGCGGAGCCGAGCCCGAACAGCCGGCCGTCGGAGACGTACGGCATCCACGGATCGCGCGTCCAGCCATCGTTGGCCGGCACGGTGTCGATGTGGACGTTGATCAGCCGGCGCGGTGTGCCCCAGCGCGCGAACACGTACGCGCCGGGGCTGCCGTCGCTGCGGGTCGCGAGCTCGACGACGACCTCGTCGGCGGCTGCCGCGCGCAGCAGCGGCGCGAGGTACTCGCACAGCGCGCGCTCGTCGCCCGCGCCGCGCTCGGGTCCGGCTTGCTGGGTCGGGAACGCGACGAGCTCGGCGGTGAGATCGGCGACCTTCATCGGGGTGCTCCGCGTTGTAGCGCGGGTGGCGCCGCGGACGCGAGGTCCGTGGCGGCGCGCAGCGATTTCCAGGCCTCGTGACGCCCGATCTCACCCAGCGCGCGCGCCAGGAGCGTCTTACCCGGCTCCATGCGGTGCCAGGTCGACGCTCCCGATGGGTGGGGCAGGGCGATGATGTCGAACCCGACGCCGGCCAGCTCGCCACGCCGGCGCTCGCCGACGATCGCGGCCAGCTGGTCCACATCGGGGACGAGCTGCGAGATCGCGAGCTTGCCGACCGGGATCACCAGGCGTGGGCGCAACAGCTCGACCTCGCGCGCGAGGTGGCGGCGACAGCGCGCGACCTCGTCCGGCGACGGCACCCGGTCGCCGCCGCCCTTGGCCTTGCCCGGAAAACACCGGCAGACCGCGGCCATGTAGATCCGGTGGCGAAACGCCTCCTCGGACAGCCCGAGCGAGGCGAACCAGCCGAACATCGTCTTGCCGGCGGTCCACGCGAACGGCTTGCCAGCTGGGCCCTCGCGCACACCCGGCGCCTGGCCGATCAGCATCACCGGCGACATCACCGGCTCGCCGGTGACGACCGGCCCGATCATCTCGGAGCAGTCGCGACAGCTCCGGAGCCGGTCGACGTGGCGCTTGAGCTGGACCAGGGCGGACACGGGCGCACTATGCCCGATCGGTGTGACGCCGGCACCCCTCCGGAGTCGGTACAGGCCCGCCGCGCGTCACGCCAGACCACGTTCACGCTGCAGCGCCGTCGCGGAGCGCTAAACTCACCGTCGTGAACACACCGCCGCATGAACCGCTCATCCGCAGGGTGCTCGGTGGCAATGTCCTCGAGCTCAAGCTCCACCGGCTCGGGATCGAGGACGTCGATGGCGGCTCGGTCGTCAAGCTCGAGCTCCACGAGGGCGACCAGCCGGTCGAGGTCGAGGGCCGCGGGGTCGGCGTGGTCGAGGCGCTCTACGTCGCCCTGCTCGAGCGCTACGCCCGCGAGTACCAGTCGCTCAAGAGCATCCAGCTCACCGGCTTCCAGGTCGCGGCCGACCTGGGGACCAAGACCGCGCAGGCCGGCGTCGACGCGATCGCCACGGTGACGCTCGACGTCAACAACAGCGAGGGCCGGCTGTTCTCGTTCAGCGACGCGTCGCGCTCGGTGACCGCGTCGACCGCGCGCGCCGTGCTCGCGATGGTGCAGTACTTCGTCAACGCCGAGCGCGCGTTCCTGACGCTGTACAATGCCCGGCGCGACGCGCTCGCCCGTGGCCGCGAGGATCTGGTGTCGCGCTACACCGCCGAGATGTCCGCGGTCGTCGAGAGCACGAGCTACGCCGAGGTCATCGCTAACATCCGCAAGGAGCTCGGGTAAGGTCGCGTCGCGCGGGTTGGAGCCCGCGCCGTCAGCCTTCGTCCGGGGCGCCGCGGAACCGCGGCGGGCGCTTGGCCTTGAACGCCTCGTGAGCCTCGGCGAAGTCCGGGTGCTGCATGCACAGGGCCTGGGCCTGGGCCTCGGCCTCGATCGCCTCGCCGAGCGCCAGGGTGTGCTCGCTCTCGAGCATCTGCTTGGTCATCGCGTGGGCGAAGGCGGGGCCGCGGGCCAGGCGGTCGGCCCAGTCCTGGGCCAGCGCGACCGCGGCGTCGCCGTCGGGCAGCACGCGGTTGACCAGGCCGATCTCGAGCGCGCGGCTCGCCGGGATGATGTCGCCGAACAGGAGCAGCTCGGTCGCGTGGCCCAGGCCGACGATCCGCGGCAGCAGGTACATCGCGCCCATGTCGGCGCCGCACAGCCCGACCTGCGGGAAGATGAAGCCGATCTTGGCGTTCACCGCGGCGATCCGCAGGTCGGCCGCGCACGCGATCACCGCGCCCGCGCCGACGGCGGTGCCGTTGATCGCGGCGATGATCGGCCGCCGGCACGCGCGCATCGCCTCGATCAGCCGGCCGGTCGCGCGGGTGAACGCGAGCAGCGCGGGCGTGTCGCGGCCGAGCAGGTGCTTGATGATGTCGTCCTGATCGCCGCCGGAGCAGAACCCGCGGCCGCGCCCGGTGATCACGATCGCGCGGACCTCGTCCTCGCGCCCCAGCTGCTCGAAGGTCTCGGCGAGCTCGCGGTAGACCTCGAAGGTCAGCGCGTTGAGCCGCTCCGGGCGATCGAGCGTGATCGTCGCGACGCCGCGCACCAGCTCGAACGCGAACGTGCTCGGCGCGATCACGGCACCCTCCGGGTCACGTCCCCGATGTACGCGGTGGCCTGGATCTCGACGACCGCGCCGGGCTCGACCAGCGCGCTGACGCCGACCAGCGCCGTCGCCGGGAAGTGCTTGCCGAGCCGGGTGCGCCACATCGCGCCGATGTCCTTGACCCCCGCGCGGTACGCGGCCATGTCGGTGACGTAGATCGTCATGCTCGCGATCTCGCCCGGCACGCCGCCGGCGGCGCGCACCACCGCGAGCACGTTGTCGAGCGCGCGCTCGAACTGCGGCACCAGCTCGGTCGAGACCAGCGCGCCGTGCTCGTCCCATCCGATCTGCCCCGCGACGTGCACGGCCTCGCCGTGGCCGGTGCGTCCGTTGGCGTAGCCGCGCGGCGCCGGCCACCCCGGTACCCGGATCTCCTGGCTGCTCATGGTGCTCCTTGGGTCATGGTGCGGCGGGCGCTGCCGGCGCTGGATCGCGTCACTTCAGCACCGCGCCGCCGTCGATCACGAGGGTCTGGCCGTGGATGCCGCGCGCGCCGTCGGCGCACAGCATCAGCGCGGCATGCGCGACCTCGTCGGGCGTGATCATCCGGCGCTGCGGGCTCATCGCCGCGAGCTGGGTCCGGGCCTCGTCCTCGCTGCGCCCGGTCTTGGCCGCGATCCGGGTCACCGCCTCGTCGGCCATCTGGGTCTCGACCCAGCCCGGGCACAGCGCGTTGATCGTGACGCCGGTGCGCGCCAGGTCGATCGCCAGCGCGCGGGTCATGCCGACCATCGCGTGCTTGGCGGCGCAGTACGCCGTCGAGTAGCCGTAGCCCGAGACCCCGGCGTTGGACGCGACGTTGATCACCCGGCCCCACTTGGCGGCGATCATCGACGGCACCAGCGCGCGGATCACCCGGAACGCCGCGGTGACATCGAGCTCGAGGATCCGATCCCAGATCGCGTCGCTGGTGCGCTCGAGCGAGGCGCTCTCGGCGATGCCGGCGTTGTTGACCAGGACGTCGACGTGGCCGAGCGACGCGAGCACCTCGTCGGTGTCGCGGCGGTCGAGCAGGTCGAGCCGCATCGCGACGCCGCCGATCTCTCTCGCGACGGCGTCGAGCTCGGGCTTGGTCCGCCCGCAGACCACCACGCGCGCGCCGGCGCCGGCGAGCGCGCGCGCGATCGCGGCGCCGATGCCCCGGCCGCCTCCGGTGACCAGCGCGAGCTTGCCGGCGAGGATTCCGTCCATGGCCCAGGTTTATACCCGGCCGCGGCCGCGGGCAGGGCCGGCGGCGCGTTTATGCTCGCACGATGCAGGTATCCGATCTCGATGCCACGGCGGCCGCCCAGCTGGTGCGGTCGGGCGAGGTGTCGCCGCGCGAGCTGGTCGACGGCGCGATCGCCCGGATCGAACAGCATGACGCCGAGCTCGGCGCCGTGATCGTCCCCATGTACGACGCCGCGCGCCGCGGGGCCGACGCCGCGCCGCCCGGGCCGGGCGCACCGGGCGCACCGTTTCGGGGCGTGCCGATCCTGATCAAGGACATCTGCGCCACGATCGCGGGCGTGCTGCAGTGCGCCGGGCTCCGGCCGCTGCGCGAGGCCGGCTACACCGCGCCGGTGTCGAGCTACCTGGTCACCGCGCTCGAGCGCGCCGGGTTCGTGGTGGTCGGCAAGACCAACACGTCCGAGCTCGGCATCCTGCCCAGCGCCGAGCCTCCGGCGTGGCCGCCGACCCGCAACCCGCACGACCTCGCGCGCACGCCGGGCGGCTCGAGCGGCGGCGCGGCGGCGGCGGTGTCCGCGGGCCTGGTGCCGATCGCCCACGCCAGCGACGGCGGCGGCTCGATCCGGATCCCGGCGTCGTGCTGCGGCCTGTTCGGCTTGAAGCCCAGCCGCGGCCGGGTATCGTTCGCGCCGCTCTACGGCGACATCAATGGCGGGCTGGTCAACGAGCACGTCGTGACCCGCTCGGTGCGCGACTCGGCCGCGGTGCTCGATGTCCTCGCCGGGCTGCAGCTCGGTGATCCGTACACCGCGCCGGCGCCGCCCGGCAGCTACCTCGCCGAGATCGCGACGCCACCGCCGGCGCTGCGCATCGGCTTCGAGACCCGGAGGCTCTTGCCCGACGGCGAGATCGCCGACTCGCACCCCGACTGCGTCGCGGCCGTCGCGCACGCCGCGAAGCTGCTCGCGTCGCTCGGCCACACCGTCGAGCCGGCCGAGATCCCGGCGCTGCGCGACCCCGACTGGGTGGCGCGGTTCCTCACGATCTGGGCCGTCGGCGTGTCCGTCCAGCTCGACGACGCCGCGCACAAGCTCGGCCGCGCGCTCGCGCCCGACGAGACCGAGCTGCTGACCTACGCGCTCGGCGAGCTCGGCCGGATGGTGTCCGGGGCCGGCTACGCCGAGGCCTGGGCGTGGATCCACGCCGCGTCGCGCCGGGTCGCCGCGTTCTGGACGACGCACGATCTGTGGCTGACTCCGACGGTGACCGAGCCGCCGCCGCCGCTCGGCACGTTCCGCTCGCCGCCCGACGATCCGCTCGCCGGCATCCTCCGCGCCGGCGCGTTCGCGCCGTTCACCGCGCCGTTCAACGCCACCGGCCAGCCGGCCTGCTCGCTGCCGCTGTACCACAACGCCGCCGGCCTGCCGATCGGCGTCCAGCTGGTCGCCGCGTACGGCCGCGAGGACCTGCTGCTGCGGGTCGCGGCCCAGCTCGAGGCCGCCCAGCCGTTCGTGCATCGCGCGACGCGGCGCTGAGCTCGCCGGTCTTCGAGCTTCGCGGGAGGCTGGCGCGGTCGGCTCACGTTCACCGACGTCACCAACGACGCCTCGGGGGCCGTGCTGACCGGGTGATCCGGCCGGCCGCGTTCCCGGCCGGAATCTGGCGGATGCACGAGGCGCCCCCGGGGCCGGTGGTGAATACTCGGTCCGCGATGAAGCTGTCGAGCGACGATCTCCCGATGTTCTTCAGCGAGGCGCACGTCCGGCTCGCCGAGCGGCTGCGCGCGATGGCGCCGGCGATCGCCGCCATCGACACGCTCGGGATCGGGCCGAGCGAGGCGCCCGGCACGCCGGTGCCGGGGCCGCCGCCGCGGCGCGATGACGGCGATGAGGCGGCGCGCGACCAGGCGGCACGCGAGGCGCTGGCGGCCGCGGGGCTGTTCGAGCTGGTGGTGCCACAGGTCGCCGAGCCAGGAGGGGACGAGGCAAGCGCAGGGCCCGCAGGTGCAGGGTCGCGCGACGCGACGCGCGGAGGGGTGAATGTCGCGGCTCCGCCGCGACAGACGGGGCGGGAAAGCCCGCTCTCGATCAACCTGCGCGCCGTGTGCCTGGCGCGCGAGATGCTGGGCTACGTGTCGCCGCGCGCCGATTCGATCCTGGTGTGCCAGGGGCTCGGGACGTATGCGATCGGGGCGGCGGGATCGGCGGCGCTGCGCGCCGAGCTGCCGGCGTTCGCGCGCGGCGAGCGGATCGCGGCGTTCGCGATGACCGAGCCCGAGGCCGGGTCCGACGTCGCGGCGATCGCGACCCGCGCGAGCCCGGCCGGCGACGGCTACCGGCTCGACGGCGACAAGCTGTTCATCTCGAACCTCGGGATCGCCGACCACGCGATGGTGATCGCGACGGTCGATCCGGCGCTGGGCCACAAGGGACTCACGGCGTTCTGGCTGGCGCTCGACGCGCCCGGCGTGACGGTGCGGCCGCTGATGGCGATCGCGGCGCACCCGATCGGCGCGCTCGAGCTGCGCGGCGCGGTGGTGCCGGCGTCGGCCCGGATCGGCGAGGTGGGGCAGGGCATGAAGCTCGCGCTCGACACGCTCGACGCGTTCCGGGTCTCGGTCGGGGCCGCGGCGGTCGGCATGGCGCGGCGCGCGCTCGACGAGGCGCTCGGCTTCGTCACCCGGCGCAGCCAGTTCGGCAAGCTGCTGTCGGAGCAGCCGCTGGTCCAGGCCCACCTCGCCGACATGGTGGTCGATCTCGACGCCGCGCGGCTGCTGGTGCTGCGCGCCGCGTACGGCAAGGACACGACCGGAGGCAAGCTGACCACCGAGGTCTCGATCGCCAAGCTCGGCGCGACCGAGGCCGCGCAGCGCGTGATCGATCGCGCGGTGCAGCTGCTCGGCGGGCGCGGCGTGATGGCCGGCGCCGTGGTCGAGCAGCTCTACCGCGCGATCCGGCCGCTGCGGATCTACGAGGGCACGAGCGAGATCCAGCGCACGATCATCGGCCGCGCGCTGGCCAAGGGCCGCGCCGGATGACGGCCGGAACCCGCGAAGGCGCCGGCGGCGGGCCGGATCGGAGCGCCGGGGAGCCGGGGCCGGGTGGCGCACCGGGAATGCCGGTGTTCCCCGACGACCTGAACCTCGCCGATTACTTCCTGTTCGACCGGCTGCGCGAGGGCAAGGGCGACCAGGTCGCGATCCGGTTCGGCGATCGCGCGTGGAGCTACGCCGAGGTCGCGGCGCGGTCGCGCGCGCTCGCCCGCACGCTCGTCGCGCACGGGCTCGCGCCCGAGCAGCGGGTGTACATCGTGCTGCCCGACCTGCCACCGTTCGCGTGGGCGATCTTCGGCACGCTCGCCGCCGGCGGCGTGGTGACGATGGGCAATCCGAGCGCGCCGGCCGACGACCTGGCCTACGTGCTCGGCTACGTCAAGGCGGCGGTGCTGATCACGACGCCGGAGGTCGCCGAGGCGCTCGCGCCGCGGCTGGCCACGCTGCCGCACCTCGCGGGCGTGCTGCTCGCGCCCGACGCCGCCACCGGCGACGATCCCGAGGACACGGTGACGCCGGGGCCGCGGACGGCGGAGCTCGCGCCGCGCCGCTGGATCGCCTCGCTCGATGCCGCGATCGCCGCGGCCGACCCGGCGGTCGTGCTGCCGGCGCCGCGGCGCGACGATCCCGCCGTGTGGCTGTTCACGTCGGGTTCGACCGGGCGGCCCAAGGCCGCGATGCACAGCCACCGCGACTTCGC
>DASWRS010000018.1:0-6336 GCA_036403075.1 Kofleriaceae bacterium | reverse complement strand
GGCCGCCGCGGGCACCCTGCCGCCGGCGTCGGCTCCCGTGTCGGCTCCCGTGTCCGGCCCCATCTCGTGCGTCGGCTCGACCTGCGGCACCGCCAGCGTCCCGGTTCGCCGCGCCGGCACGATCTGATCGATCGTCGTGCGCAGCTCGTCGGCCGCCTGGTCGGCCCCCGGCTCGCACATCATGTCCAGGTAGCTGCGCAGCGCGTCGACCACCTCGACCAGCACGTCCGCGGTCCCCACCGTCCACAGCGACGGCTCGCGGCCGAACGCCGCGAACACGTTCTCGAGCCGGTGCGACAGGTCCACCATCGCCGGCAACCCGACCGTCCCGGCCGCGCCCTTGAGCGTGTGCGTCGCCCGCATCATCTCGGTCAGCGCCTCGGGCGACGGCCCGACGGACCCCGACGCCAGCACCCGCGCCGTCACCGCCTCGAGCGCGTCGTGCGCCTCGCTGCGAAACAGCTGGCGCAGCATCGCCAGCTCGTCGGGGTCGAAGTCGAGCTCGCGGTCCGTCATGTCCCGGATTCGGCTCCGGCGGTCACCAGCTCCAGCGCCCGCCGGATCAGCCGCGGCGGCTCGAGCAGCGCCAGCGGCCGGCCCGCGGCATCCCGGACCTCGCCACCGGCCTCGTACAGCGACGCCACGTGATCCACCTGGTCGACGCGCAGCGCGCAGACCACGCCCTCGACCTCCACCACCAGTGCGCCATCGCCCTGCCGCGCCGGCGTCCCGGCCGCGCCGCCGAGCAGCACCCCCACGTCGAGCACGGGCAAGATCGCGCCGTGCAGGTTGCACACTCCGCCGAGCGCCGCCGGCGCCGTCGGCACGTCGGTCACGAACCCCAGGCTCACCACCTCGCGCACCCAG
Source organism: Kofleriaceae bacterium (assembly GCA_036403075.1). Classification (GTDB taxonomy): domain Bacteria; phylum Myxococcota_A; class Polyangia; order Haliangiales; family Haliangiaceae; genus JABFXX01. The sequence goes on along the minus strand of DASWRS010000018.1, from coordinate 5,469 downwards.
CGCAGCTCGATCGCATGCCGCACCCCACCGATCGTGACGACGATGACGTTGCGCAGCTCGGGCACACGGCGAGCATACCGTGCACGGCGTCGCGCGCGCCTGCCAAGCGACCCGGCCGCGTCTACGGGTGGGCGCGCGAGAAGTACAGGGCCCCGTCGTGGCGCGCATTCTCGGCGGCGTCGCCCCCGAGCCCGCCCCACACGAACATCGCGTCGCCGGTCCACACGGCAGTGTGCCCCGAGCGCGCCGCGGCCCGACCGGCAGGCGCCAGCTGCGCCCACCGGCCGGTCGCCGGATCGTACGCGGCGCCGTCGTCGCACGCGCCCGAGTTGCCGTCGGCGCAGCGCTTCGCGGAGCCGCCCCAGATGATCATCTGCTGCCCGGTCCACACCGCGGCGTGCCCCACGCGTGGCGACGGCGCCCCGTCGGTCGGCAGCGCCGTCCATGCGTCTGCGACCGGATCGTACGCGCCGCCCGTGCCGCACAGCGCCGGCCCGTTCGCGCCGTCGCGCCCGCAACCGAGCCCGCCCCAGACGATCATCTGCTTGCCGGTCCACACGGCGGTGTGCGCCCAGCGGGCGGTCGGTGCGCCCGTGCTGCTCAGCCCGCGCCAGCGATCGGTCGCGGGGCGGTAGGCCGCTCCGTCGCCGAGACCATCGTCAGTCGTCGCGCTGCGGTCACCGCCCCAGATCAACATCTCCGTGCCGGTCCACACCGCCGAGTGATAGCGCCGTGCCGCCGGTGCGCCGTCGGTGGACACCGCCTGCCACACGCCACGCCGAACGTCGTAGCGTGCGCCGTCGCCGAGGAGCTGCCGTGACACGTCGTCCTCTCCGCCCCACACGATCATCTCATCGCCGGTCGAGATCGCCGTGTGCCATCCCCGCGACGCCGGCGCGCCGGCGCCGGCCAGCGCATTCCAGTGATCGGAGGCCGGATCGTAGGCCGCGCCGTCGCCGCACGAGGGCCCGCCGCAACCGGCGCCGCCCCACACCAGCATCTGCCCGGCCGCCGATACGGCGGTGTGGAGGAAACGCGGCGAGGGTGCACCACTGCCGGCCATGGCCATGAACCGGCCGGCCGCCAGATCGAACCGCGCGCCATCGCCGCACGCGCCGGCGGTTCCGCAGGGACCGGAACCGCCCCAGAGGATCACGCTGCCATCCACGATCGCCACCGGCTGGAGCAGCCCGGCTGTCGGTCCGCCGGTGCCGTCGACGGGCTTCCAGGTACCGGTGCCCTCGAGACCGTCGCGCGGGCCACCGGAGGTCGCCGCACAGCCCATCACCAGCGACACCGACATCGCGATCGATTTCGCCAGCGCTCGTGGCCTCGCCGTGGAACCGCGCCGCTTCGCCCCCATCTCCACAGCTGCATACCACATGTTCACCGGCCGACCTCCATGGTCATGGCCGCGAGCTGCAGCGCGCGGCTAGAACGGACGTGCGCTGCCGCACGTGTAGCCGGGGCCGTTGATGAAGCGCTGCCCCGCCCGCGTGTTCGCGTCGGTCTGGGCCGCCAGTCTCACCGACGCCGGCACCCAGGACTGCGATTGATCCGCGACATCGCAGAGGTACTCGACCTGGACCTGATTGGGCGAGTGGAAGCGGTTGGCGGTGCCGTCGTTCTGCCACATGTCGCCGAACACGTACTGGCTGATGCCATGGAAGTAGAAATAGTCACAGCTATTGATCGTGCACGCGCCCTGCGGCCCGGGCCGATGGCCGCCGACATCGCCGTTGTTGAAGTTGTACTTCTCCATCCAGGCATGCCAGCCCTCGTGCTGGAAGTCGCCGCCGCGCGACCCCGGATTGGCGTTCTGCCACGTGAAGTCGTAGAGCGGGCAGTAGGTGGTCACCGTGCCTCCGGAGTACGAGCCGAACAGCGCCGTGCCATCGCCGACGCTGTCATGGATCGCGTTGTGGAAGTTGCTGCTGACCGCCTCCGCCGTGGCGCGGTAGTCCACGGTGCCGTGAAACGACTGGTCGTTGTTGTCGAGCAGGCCGTAGGTCAACAGGTACGCGGCATTCCAGTGCTTGGGATACTCGAGCACGTTGTTGCAGGCGTCGTTCCAGCCGCGGTTGGTCCAGTCGCCGCCGCGCAGGTCATACGCCACGTATTGCCAGAGGAAGAAGTCCGTCCAGCAGCCGTGCGTGTTCCACAGGTCGGTCTCGGCCTGGCTGGCTGCGGTCTGGTTGCACACGGCGCCGGCCTCGAGGGCGACGCCGAACGTGCCGATCGCGATCGCCGCCACGATGAATTTCCGGATGATCGTCATGATGAATGCTCCTGATTGTCGCTTCGGGTGGGCGGCTAGAGCGCCGGGGGAGGGAGGCTACGGCCCTGCGGCTGGGCGGGCGTCGCCGCCGCCTTCGACCGCTCCGGATCCGGAGGAATCACCTCGGGATGCTGCTTGAGGAACCGAGCGAGCTTGGCGTTGAAGCTCGCCGCGGACTCGCCGGTGACGCGGCGGACACGGTCGAGCAGGATCGCCTCGTCGCTCCGGACGAATTGCGACAGCGTCTTGCGCGCCTCGACCGAGTCTCCGTGGTTCCACAGGTACGCGTTGATCGCCTCGGCGCGGACGATCTTCGACGGGTGGTGCGCGATCACGTCCAGCACCACCTTGTTCGCGCTGTCGCTGTTGATGTACGCCAGCCCGTCGATCGCCTTGCCCTGCAGCTGCGCCGCCTGGGTCTGCTCCATGATCTCGCCATCGATCACGGTCCCCTGCTGCGGCAGCGTGCGCCACACGAACGCGGTGAAGAACTCCTGCGCCTTCGCGTTCTTGGTCTCACCCAGGATCGCCAGCGCGAGCAGCGCGCGCGACTGATCCGCCGCCTTCACCCGCTCGATCTCGGCGATCAGCGCCTGGACGACGGCCTGGTTGCCGGCGGCGGCAACAATCGCGTTGCGAGCGTCCTCCTTCTCGTCGACGTGCGACGCGCCCACCCAGTCCAGGAACCGCCCGACCTGTTCGGCCGACGCCAGCTGCGGCGGCGAGTGCGCCTGGTATCGCGCGAGCAACTCGCGGGGCGATGCTCCAGTCGCCTGCCGCGCACTCGGCCCACCCGGTACACCCGGTGTCGTGGCAACCGCACCCTGTGCGGATTCGCTCGGCGGCGCGTCGTCCGCGGGCGAGTCGCAGCCAGTCAACGCGGCACATCCAATGCCGCAGCTCAAGGCGGCAATGGCCGCCAGCACAGTGCGCAACGGTCTCTTCGTCGTGTCCATGGGGCTCCTTTTCAGCCTGTGGACAGCAACACCAGCAGCGCAAAGGCGATTTTCCGTCGACAATCAGGCGACCGATGCTTCCGATATCCTCGCCCGCCGTCCATGCCCGCCCACGCTATCGATGCAGCTGTCGCGTCGAGTACGTACGAGCAAGTAACATCACACAGCCAGCCTGTCAATGCATGATCGTACTCTGTAGCTTCTGCATGGATTCAAGATGTCCAACGTCCGGGATTTGCTCCGATGATGATCAGGAGTTGGTCCCCGGCCGTCGATGCCGCGTGCAGCACGGGCGGTATTCTCGACTTCGGGTGACGTTGCAGCCGCCGTCGACTTGCGCGGATCCTGCGTCGCGGCAATGCATGCCTGTGCACGAGCGCGCAGCTGCCGATCGATGTTCGATCAGATCAGGCGTTTCGCTGCGCCCGCGATCGGCTGCCGGCACCTGCCTCGCTTTACCGCCGCGGAACTTTCACGCGCGACGCGCGATGCAAGCGGTCGAAGCGAGCAGGTTCGTCCTGTCGAGGAGGCGGGCCCATCGCGCGCTACTTCCCAGTGTATTCTCTCAACAGTCGCCGTACGGCACAAGCTTCCAACGATCGACGAGGCCTGCGATCAGGGACGTATGAAGCAATCCCATGCAGTCGTGATCGTCGGCGGAGGTCCGACGGGGCTGATGCTGGCGGGCGAGCTCGCGTTGGCGCGGGTCGATGTCGCCATCGTCGAACGGCGCGACAGCCAGGCGCTCGCCGGCGCACGCGCGGGCGGGCTGCACGCGCGCACGATCGAGGTGCTCGATCAGCGGGGAATCGCCGATCGGTTTCTCGCGCGAGGCCAGGTCATGCAGGTCGCCGGCTTCGCGGGCCCGCTCGACATCAGCGATTGTCCGACGCGTCACAACTACGGGCTCGCGCTGCGGCAGAACCACATCGAGCGCATCGTGGCCGACTGGATCGCCGAGCTCGAGGTGCCGATCTATCGCGGCTGCGAGGCGACGGGGTTTGTGCAGGACGACACCGGCGTCGACCTCGCGCTGTCCGATGGGCGATCGCTACGAGCGAGGTTTCTCGTCGGCTGCGATGGCGGTCGCAGCCTGATCCGCAAGCACGCCGGGATCGACTTCGTGGGGTGGGAGCCGTCGACGAGCTACTTGATCGCGGAGGTCAAGATGACCGAAGAGCCCGCGTGGGGTATCCGCCGCACCGAGCACGGCACCCGTGCGCTGGGCAAGGTGGAGGACCCAGCGCGCGTCGGCGTCGTGCTGCAAGAAGCCCACGTCGGCCACGGCGAGCCGACGCTGGCCGAGGTCCGCGAGGCGCTCGTCGCCGCGTACGGCACCGACTTCGGCGCTCATGACGCGACCTGGCTGTCGCGCTTCAGCGATGCAGCGCGGCAGGCGGCGTCCTATCGCGACCGGCGCGTGCTGCTGGCGGGCGACGCGGCGCACGTGCATTCTCCCGTCGGCGGACAGGGGCTCAACACCGGCGTCCAGGACGCGGTGAATCTCGGCTGGAAGCTGGCGCAGGTGGTCGAGCGGACGGCGCCGGAGAGCCTGCTCGACACCTACCACGCCGAGCGCCACCCGGTCGCCGCCCGCGTGCTGCGCACCACGATGGCGCAGGTCGCGCTCATGCGCGTCGACGATCGCATCGAGGCGTTGCGCGAGAGCATCTCCGAGCTGCTGAGCACGGACGAGCCGCGCAAGCGGTTCGCCGCGATGATGTCCGGCCTCGACATCCACTACGACCTCGGCGAGGGCCACCCGCTGCTCGGACGGCGCATGCCGGATCTCGACCTCGTTACCGCCGACGGGCCGGTGCGGGTCTTCACGCTCCTGCACTCCGCCCGGCCGGTGCTGCTCGACCTGGGTGAGCCCCCGGGTCTCGACATCTCCCCGTGGGCCGACCGCGTGCAGGCGGTCGCCGCCGCGTACGGCGGCGACTGGGAGCTTCCGGCCCTCGGTCGAGTCGCAGCCCCCGCTGCGGTCCTCGTCAGGCCCGACGGACACGTCGCGTGGGTGGGGGACGGTACGGAGACGGGGTTGCGCGACGCGCTTACCGCCTGGTTCGGCCCGCCCTGACCCGACGCGGGCCGGATCTACGGCGAGACTGCCTCCATCTCCCGCAGCTTCGCGAGGCGGCGCAGCGACTCGACCTCGATCTGGCGGACGCGCTCGCGCGTCAGCCCGAGTCGGCGGCCGATCTCCTCGAGCGTCTTCGGCTCGTGGTCCGAGAG
>DASWRS010000017.1:0-3767 GCA_036403075.1 Kofleriaceae bacterium | reverse complement strand
CGGCGCGGCGGCGCCCCAGGCCGCGTACTCCGGGTTCTACCTCGACGTCGGCGGCCGCGGCCTGGTCTCGACGCTGCTCGTGCCGTTCGCGACGCCCGATGGCCGGCACGGCGTCCTGGCGCTCGATCTCGCGTTCGAGATCGACTGGCGCGCCCTGGCGCGCGGCGTCGCCCGCCCGGTGATCGGCGCCGCGCTCGAGGTCGGCGCCGGCGGCGCGGCGTCGTGGACCGCGCTCGCCGCCGCGCTGCCGCCCGACGCTCCGGCCGCGCTGCGCGGTGCGGTCGCCGCGCTCGCCTCGAGGCCCGCGCCGGCCGGCGATGACGCGTCGCCGCTGCGCCACGGCATCGTCGCCTCCGCGGGCACGGTCGCGGCGTTCCAGGTCTCCGACCGCACGTGGCTGCTGATGCTGTTCCCCCGGACCTCGCCGGCGTTCCCCGTCGCCGCGGTGGCCGCGCTGGCGGGTCTGCTCGCGCTCTTGTTCGCCGGCTTCGAGCGCAACCGCCGCCGCGCCGACGCCGAGCGCGGCAAGGCCGAGCGCGCGTTCGCCGAGAAGCAGAACCTGCTCGACACCATGCAGGTCCCGCTCGTCGTGGTCGATCCCAACACCGACGTGATCGTGTCGTCCAACCGCGCCGCGGAGGCGATCGGCGTCCGCGCCGGCTCGCGGTTCGCCGAGCTGGTCTCGCCCGATCCGCGGGCGCGCGCGCACTACCAGCGCATGCAGGCGGCGACGTCCGAGCCGCGCCGCGCGTACGGCGTGCCGGTCTCGATCCGCGACGAGGACGGCCGGACTGTCGAGCGCTACGCCGTGGTCCGCTCGGTCGCGGTCACCGCGCAGATCGAGGCGCTCGCCGCCGACGAGCGCCACCGGCTCGGCGTCTTGTTCGTGCTCGATCGCGACGCCGACCTGGGGATCCTGACCGACGACCTCACGGCCGAGGCCCACCGCGAGGAGCGGCGCCGGCTCGCGGGCCTGCTGTCGCACGGCGTCGACGCGCTCGCCCGCGTGCTCGAGCACCTGCTGCGCGCGCCCGACCGCGGCGACGACGCGCGCGGCTTCGCGGCGTGGCTGTCCGAGTACCTCGAGCGCCGCCTCACCGTGACCGCGTGGCTGCTCGACCACTGGGACGCCACGCCGCCGCTGCCGCGCGCGAGCGCGATCGACGGCGACAACGCGCGCGCCACGCTCGCGCGGCTGTCGTCGGTGCTCGCGGCCGCGCGCCGCGATCGCGCGCTGCGCACCCGGCTGCACTGGGACAACGGCACGCTGGCGGGACCGGCGGATCGCGATGACGGCGGCGTGCTCGACGTCGCGATCGACTGGCCCGCGGACTACGTCGTGACCTGCCCGGTCCGCGGCGGCTTCGGCCTGTTCCTCGGCGAGCTCGTCACCAATGCGGTGCGCCACGGCCGGCCCGGGACGCGGCCGCAGGTCGAGATCCGCTGCGATCGCGTGCGCAAGGAGCTGACGCTGGTGGTCGACAATGCGATCGAGCCCTCGGCGGCGGCCCCCGGCACCGGCGACGCCTACGGCGGCCTGTCGATCGTCCGCGCGATGGCGCGGCTGTTCGAGTGGAGCGAGGTCGCGTGCGGCCCCGCGGGCGAGCGCTTCGTCGCCGCGTGGTCGATGCCCGCGAGCGAGACCGGCGAGCGCGGCGACGCGGACTGAGCGCGACCGAGTGCGACCTGCGAGCGCGGCGACGCGGACCGAGCCAGACCTGGCGTGACCGAGCGTGGCGCGAGTGTGGACGGGGCACGCGCCCGTACGGCATTCACCGCATGTGCGCGTGATCCACGATACCAGCGCGGGTGCGTGGTGCGCTTTGCCAGATCGGGCGGTGGACAGCCTCGCGACTGGAGACATACTTGCGCCATGCCCGAACCCCGCAAGACCGTCGAGCCCGATGCCTGCAACGAGACCCCCGCGCGCGAGCCGCTGTTCCGCCGGTATCAGATCAAGATCAAGGCGGGCCTGCGCGTCGGCCCGGTGCCGACCGGCCATCCGCCGATCGGCTTCTGAGCCGCCGTGGCGCGCGTCCTGCTCTGCGGTCGGGGCGGCGCGCTCGAGCTCCCGCTGATCGCCAGCGCGCTGCGCGACCGCGGCGCCGACCCGGTCGTGCTCGACTCGTCGGCCTATCCGACCGGCGCGGCGGTGACCCTGGCCTACGATCGCGCCGGGTTTCGCGGCCACTGGGCCGGCGACGTCCACGAGCCGCATGCGATCTCGGCGGTGTGGCAGAACCTCGTGGTCGGCACGGCGCTGCCCGAGATGTCGCCCGGGGCGCGCGAGACCTGCGTGGCCGCGTCCGAGCTCGCCGTGATCGGCCTGCTCGACAGCCTCGGCGTCTTCCAGCTCGATCCGCGCGCGAACCAGGTGCGCGCCGACAACAAGCCGCACCAGCTCCGGATCGCGCAGTGCGCCGGGCTCGACATCCCCGACACCATCGTCACCAACGACCCCGAGGCAGTGCGCGGGTTCGCGCGCCGGTGCGGCCCCGTGGTCGCCAAGATGCTCGTCCAGCCGGCGAGCACCGGCCCCGCGGTCGACGGCGAGGCCTCGGTGGTGTTCACCACCGCGCTGAGCGACCCGGATCTGGAACAGCTCGACGGCCTGGACCTGTGCCCGATGATCTTCCAGCAGCAGATCGAGAACCGGCTCGACGTGCGGGTCACGATGGTCGGCCGCCGCGTGTTCGCCGCCGCGATCGATCGGGAGGCGCGCGGCGGCGATGATCCGGACTGGCGGCGTCAGAGCTACGCGGAGGACCGCTCGCTTGTGTGGTCCTCCTACGAGCTCCCCGGCGACGTCGCCGAGCGGCTGGTGCGGCTGCTCGACCACTTCGGCCTCCATTACGGCGCCGCCGACCTGATCGTGCGGCCCGACGGCGGGCACGTGTTCCTCGAGCTCAACGCCTCGGGCTCGTTCGGGTTCCTGGGCCCCGACCACGCCGGGCCGATCGCCCGGGCGATCGCCGAGGTCCTGATCGATCCCGGCGCGCGGCGGGCGGCGCGGAGTGTGCCGTGACCGACGGCCCGCTCGCGATGAACCCGTTCGTCGACATCCATCTCCATCCTCCGCCGGAGGCCTATCCGATCGACGTGACGCGGATCGAGACCATCACGGTGCGCTGTCCGGTGCGCGGACGCGGCCTCGTGATCCGCGAGATCACGCCGTCGGGCGATCCGGCGCTGTTTGCGTTCTTCGCTGCGCTGGTCGCCCAGGGCGGCGAGCTCGCGCTCGAGTCCGATGCGCCGCTCGTCCCTGAGCTCGCCCGCATCGGCCTGCTGGTCACCGACGACGAGATCGTCGACTGGCCGCGGTTCGAGGTCCCGCTCGAGCCGGCCGCCGATGCCGGCCTCGCGCCTGACCCCGCTGCCGCCTCCGCTGCCGCTTCCGCTGCCGGCTCCGCTGCCGCCTCCGCTGCCGCCTCCGACGCCGGCTCCGCTGCCGCCTCCAACGCCGGCTCCGACGCCGCCTCCAACGCCGCTTCCGACGTCGCCTCCGCTGCCGCGTCCGACGCCGCCTCCGATGCCGGCTCCGACGCCGCCTCCGCTGCCGCGTCCGACGCCGCTTCCGACGTCGCCTCCGACGCCGGCTGGATCGTGTCGCCGACGTTCCGGTTCCAGCCGGCGTTCGCGTTGCATCCGGACGTCCGCTGGCCGGCCGACTACGACGAGCAAGACGGTCGGCTCGCCTGCTTCGCGCCCGGCCCGGCGTTCTGGATCGGCGATCCGGCGGCGTTCGTCGCGCCGTTCTGGGTCGCGCC
>DASWRS010000016.1:0-3816 GCA_036403075.1 Kofleriaceae bacterium | reverse complement strand
CGCCGCCGTCGCCGCCGCGGGCTACCGGGTCGGGTTCGCCAACATCGGCGGGGTCAACCCGCTGTGGCCCGGAGCGCTGCGCGCCGCGCTCGGGACCGATCCGCTCGACCTGCGTCGGATCTCGACCGACCGCTCGATCTCCGACGCGATGTTCCTGACCAAGCTCGCGATCCCGCCGCTCGGATACTGACGCGCGCGTCGGCGAGCCGGTGGCGCGGGTCAGGGGCGGCCGAGGTTCTCGACGAGCTCGAGCGTGACCGCGAGCGACACCGGCTTGACCAGGTGGCGGTCGAAGCCGGCGGCGAGCGCCTCGCGCACGTCCTTGGCCTGGCCGTAGCCGGTGATCGCCACGAGCATGCGGCGGCGGTCGCCGTCGTGATCGCGCAGCCGGCGCGCGACCTCGTAGCCATCGATCGTCGGCAGCCCGATGTCGAGCATGACGCAGTCCGGATCGAACTCGGCCGCGAGCTCGAGGCCGCGCGCGCCGTCGTGGGCGATCTGCACGATGTGGCCGGCGAGCTCGAGCGCCTCGCCCATCAGCTCGGCGGCGTCCGGGTTGTCGTCGACGATCAGCACGCGGCGCGGCGAGGTCGTGTGGCGCGGACCGCGGGCGGCCGGGCGCGGGGCGACCGCGACGGAGCCCGGCGCCGGCAGCGTGACCGTGAACGTCGCACCGTGGCCGGGGCCATCGCTGGCGACCGTCACCGCCCCGCCGTGCAGCGTGACCAGGCTGTGCACGATCGCCAGGCCGAGGCCGAGCCCGCCGCGGGCGCGGTCGAGCGTCGCGTCGTCCTGCACGAACGGCTCGAAGATCCGCGGCAACAGCTTGGCCGGGATGCCGATGCCGGTGTCGGTGCAGCGCAGCACGGCGTCGTCGCCCCGCCGGGTCGCGACCAGCTCGATCCGGCCGCCGGCCGGCGTGTACTTGGCCGCGTTGGTCAAGAGATTGGACACGATCTGGACCACGCGCGCACGGTCGCCGTCGACCGCCAGCGCCGGATCGACCTCGACGGCCAGCGCGTGCTTGCGTTCGTCGATCAGCGGCCGCACCAGCTCGATCGCGTCATCGATCGCGGCCGCGAGCTCGAACCGGCTGCGCTCGAGATCGATCTTGCCGCGCGCGATCCGCGACACGTCGAGCAGGTCCTCGACCAGCCGGGTCATGTGGCGGACCTGGCGCTCGATCACGTCGCGCTCGCGGTGCGGCTCCGGGTTGCGGATCCGCATCAGCTCGAGCGCGTGGGCGATCGGCGCGAGCGGGTTTCTGAGCTCGTGGCCGAGCATCGCGAGGAACTCGTCCTTGGTGCGGTTCGCGGCGCGCGCGGCGTCGCGGGCGGCGCGCTCGGAGTCCGAGAGCGCGGCGCGATCGAGCGCCTGGCCGCACTGGCCGATCAGCCGATCGATCCGTGCGCGCGCCTGATCGTCGGGCGGCCGGGCGCGGAAGCTGAGGTCGATCACGCCGAGCGTGCGCCCGCTCGCCACGAACGGCACAGCCGCGAGCGCGCGGGTGTCGGGCTGGGCGTCGGTCAGCTCGGGGTAGCGCGCGCGGAGCTCGGCGGCCGTGGACACGAACACCATCGCGCGATCGCGGACCGCGTCGCAGATCGGCAGCCGCGCGGTGAGCGGGACGGTCGCGTACGCGCGCGGGACACCGTCGGGGTAGCCGCTGCTCGCGAGCATGCGCAGCGCGGAAGCGTCGGGCTCGACCACGAACACCGAGCCGGCGTCGGCACCGAGCGCGGGCACGCCGAGCTCGACCGTGATCCGCGCGACGTCGTCGACGGTGTGCGCCTGCACGAGCGCCGCCGTCAGCTCGGCGGTCTGCCGCAGCTCGAGCTCGCTGGCCTTGCGGCGGGCGTCGAGCGCGTCGAGCGAGCGCGCGACGTACATCACGAGCGCCGCGAACACGCCGATGTAGACCAGCACGTCGAGCGCGAGCCCGGTCGGGCCGTCCCACCAGCCCAGCGTCTCGCCCTCGAGCCGGAGCCAGTCGAGCGCGATCGGGATCAGGACCACCGGGACCAGCAGGCGGCGCGTGAGGTAGGCGCCGATGCCGGCGCCGGACAGTCGCTCCATCACGCCGAGCTCGGGGCGGAGCGCGAACGAGCCGGCGGCGAGGACCACGCAGCACAGCGCGGTGTACGGCGAGATCCGGAGGAAGGTTCCGGCGCGGTACAGGAACGTCGCGTTGTAGAGATAGCCGATCAGCGCGGCGCCATCGAGTGCCATCACGAACAGCGCGAGCAGCTGGCCGCACAAGGCGAGCCGGCGCGTGCGGGACGCCAGGATCAGCACCGGGCCGAGCACGGCGAACGACAGCGCGGCATTGGGCGACATGCGGTTGGGGTACGCGGCGCTCTCGGCGAACGGCCAGTCCCTGGCGATCAGCTCGTCGATGCCGAGATCGATCCCGGCGGCGTACTCGAGCAGCGTGGCACCGCCGAGCAGCGTCGCGGCGATCGCGAAGCCGAGCGCGAGCCGCCGCGCGCCCGCGCGCTGCGACGCGTAGCCCAGGAGCGCGGCCCCGCTGCACACCATGGCGATGCAGGTGTTGACCTTGCCGCGCCAGGCGGCGAACTCGACGAGAGCGGGATCGCCGGACAGCCAGAACGCCAGCAGCACACCGCCGACCGCCAGCGCGAAGCTCCCCGCGAGCCTGGCGTAGCGGTGCGTGGACATGCCGTAGTCTATGCGAAAGCCGTGCGCGACAAAGCGCGATCGGCGCGCGCATGCCGGACTGGCGTGCGACCCGGCCTGCCGGGCGGTATGGTCGCGACGTGGCGAAGCTGCGCATCGATATCTGGTCCGACATCGCGTGTCCGTGGTGCTACGTCGGCAAGCGGCGGCTCGAGCAGGCGCTGGGGCGCTTCGCGCACCGGGGCGAGGTCGAGATCGTCTGGCGCGCGTTCGAGCTCGACCCGTCCGCGCCTCGGGTCCGCGATGGCTCTCAGAGCTACGCCGAGCGGCTCGCGCGCAAGTACGGAACGGCTCCGGATCAGGCCCAGGAGATGATCGACCGGATGGTCGGCACGGCCGCCGCCGACGGCGTCGCGCTGCGCTTCGATCACATCCGGCCGGGGAACACGTTCGACGCCCACCGTCTGCTGCACCTCGCGCACGTCCGCGGCGTGCAGGATGCGCTCAAGGAGCGCCTGCTGCGCGCGTACCTGACCGAGGGCCAGGCGATCGGTGATCCCGAGGTGCTCGCACCGCTCGCGCGCGAGGTCGGCCTCGACGACGCCGAGGTCCAGGACGTGCTCGGCAGCGAGCGATATGCCGCCGAGGTCCGGGGCGACGAGGCGCTCGCCCGCGAGCTCGGCATCCAGGGCGTGCCGTTCTTCGTGCTGGCCAGGCGGCTCGGCGTCTCCGGCGCGCAACCGGTCGAGGTCCTGCTCGCTGCCCTCGAGCGTGCGTGGTCCGAGCTGAGCGGGCCGCAGCTCGAGCAGGTCGCTGAGGGCGCGGTGTGCGGCCCCGACGGCTGCGACTGAGGCGTCACCTGCCGGCGCCGAGCGCGCCGAGCGATCGTTCGATCGCCTCGGTCAGCGCCGCGGGCTGCTCGAGCAGCGGATCATGGCCGCTGCCGGCGACGAGCTCGAGCGGCGCCGGCAGCGCGCGCGCAATCGCAACGTACTTCGCGTCGTCGGCGCCGGCGATCAGCGCGACGCGGGCGTCGATGTCGCCGCGGTGGTCCGGCATCTCGGCCAGGCCCATGGTCTCGAGGCTGCGTGCGAGCTGCGCAGGATCGAGCGCGAGGCGCCGCGTGCGCCGGGCCGCCAGCCGCTCGGCCGGCGCGCGCTGCTGGGTCGCAAACAGCGG
>DASWRS010000015.1:0-13381 GCA_036403075.1 Kofleriaceae bacterium | reverse complement strand
CGGAACAAGGGTGCAGCGGGCGTCGATGCCGAGACGATCGCGAGCATCCGAGCGTTAGGCGAAGAGTCGTTCTTGGACGATCTCTCGAAGACGCTCCGCGCAGGACGGTACCGACCGCAGGCGGTGCGGCGGCACTGGATCTACCAATGAGCAGCGCTGTGGCCGACCCTGCTGCCCGGCGGAGCTCGCGCGGGAGGGCCGCGTGCCGGCGCCGCGCGGGCTGACCCAGGAGCCGCTCGCCGGCGTGCCCCGGCGCGGCGTGCTGGCGCGGTCCTGGGGCGTGATCCCGCTCGGCATCGCCGCCGCGCTGCTGATCGCGCGCGCGTGGCTGGCGGTCGCGCCGCTCGACCGGCTCGCGACGAGCCCGGGGCAGGGCGGCGATCCGCCGGACGCGACGGCCCGCGCCGGCTCGATCTTCATCGCGCGCGGCGGCCCGGTGATCGTCGGCTTCCAGAGCGAGCGGGAGGCGCGGCTCGCCGTCGCGGGGCAGGAGCTGCGCGGCGCGGGCGTGGTCCGGCGCCGGCTGATCATCGCGCACGGCGCGGTCGCGATCCGGTTCGCGGCGCCGCCCGGCGCGCGGCTGGTGTGGAGCCCGGTCGGTCGCCGCGGCGAGCCCGAGTACGTGCCCGCGAGCTCGCTGTCGCCGGATCCGCCCGCGACCGCGCGGTTCGACGCGCCGGGCACCACGCCGCTCGACGGCGCGATCGCGCTCGGCCTGGTCGCCACGCTGGTCGCGTCGCTGTGCGTGTTCGGGCGCCGGCGGCTCGCGGCGGTGCCGCGCGGCACCTGGCTGGCGATGGCGATCGTGTTCGCCGCCGGGGTGGCGGTGCGCTGGCTCGACCTCGGCGGCTTCGGCCAGACCTGGGACGAGGACGTCAACTGGGCCGCCGGCCGCAACTACGTCACCAACCTGGTCGGCCTCGACTTCGCCGAGCGGTCGTGGCTATGGAACTACGAGCACCCGCCGGTGATGAAGCTGCTCGACGGCATCGGCGCGCAGCTCGCGGATGGCTTCGGCCCGGCGCGCGCGATGTCGGCGATCTGGATCGCGCTCGGCTGCGCGCTGCTCGTGCCGATCGGCGCGCGGCTGTTCCGGTTGCGGGTCGGCGTGCTCGCCGGCGCGATCGCGACGCTGTTGCCGCCGATGGTCGCGCACGGCCAGATCGTCGGCCACGAGTCGCCGACCGTGCTGTGGTGGTCGCTCGGGATCGTGCTCGCGCTCGGCGTGCACGACTACCTGCCGTCCGATGATCGCAGGGCCGCCCGCGCGCTGCATGCCCGGCTGGCGTGGATCGGCGTCGTGATCGGCGTCGCGATCGCGTCGCGGTTCGTCAACGGCCTGCTCGGCGTGCTGTGCGCGGTGCTCGTGGTGGTCCAGGCTCCGCCGCGGTGGCGCCGCGAGACGGTGATCTGGGGCGCGTGGCTGATGCCGCTCGTCGCGCTCGCGACGATCTATGCGATCTGGCCGCGGCTGTGGGCGCACCCGATCGCGAGCCTGATCGCTTCGTTCCACCGGCTCGACGTCGTGCACGCGCCCGAGCCGTTCCTGGGGGCGATCACCAACCAGCCGGGGCCGCACTATTTCGTGATCTACCTGTTCGCGACCCTGCCGCTCGGCGTCGCGCTCGGGGTCGCGCTCGGCGCCGTGCGCATGGTCCGCGCGCGCGGGCGGGCCGCGCTCCACGTCGCGTGCTGGTTCGTGATCCCGCTCGGCGTCGCGCTGTCGCCGGTGCGGCAGGACGGCGTCCGCTACGTCATGCCGTGCCTGTCGGCGCTCGCCATGATCGCCGCGGCCGGGTTCGATCAGCTCGCGGTGTGGCTGCGGTGGCGCTGCGCGTTCGCGGCGATCGCGGCGGCGGTCGTGGCCTACCTCGCGATCACGCTGGTCCGGATCCATCCCTACTACCTCGACTACTTCGCCGAGCAGGTCGGCGGCACCGGGACGGTCGCGGCGCACGGCTGGTTCGAGACCGCGTGGTGGGGCGAGGGCGTCGACCGCGCGGTCGCCTACGTCAACGCGCACGCCGCGCCGGGCGCGCGGGTCGATCGCCAGTGCATCGAGCCGGTGCACCTGGCCTGGTTCCGCGAGGACCTGTGGACGGCGCTGACCACCCACCCGGGCGAGGCGACCTGGATCGTGAGCTACGCGCCGGCGAGCCACCGCTGCCCGGTGCCGGCCGACGCCCGCGAGGTGTTCACGGTGACCGCCGGCGGCGCCGTGCTCGCCGTGGTGTACCAGCGACCCGAGCCGGCGCGGTAGCGCCGTGGGATGCACACGCACCACCGGCGGTGTCGCGCGCGCCGCGGCAGCACTGCGTGGCATTGCAATCGCCGGGCGGCCATGCTCACTGAACGGTCATGGACTTCGTCTTCATGCTGACTCGGTCGGACCAGACGGTCACCGACTGTCTCGAGGTGCTCGAGGACATCCTGCCGATCGGGCTGACCCACATCGGCTTCAAGGACGTCGGCGTGGAGCCCGATGTCCTGGCCGAGCTCGCCCGCCGGATCAAGGCGGCGGGGGCGACCAGCTACATGGAGGTGGTCAGCACGTCGCGCGAGGCCTGCCTGCGCTCGGCGCGCGTGGCGCGCGACATCGCGATCGATCGCCTGCTCGGCGGCACCCAGGTCGAGGACGTGCTCGCGATCCTCGCCGGCAGCGCGGTCCGCTACCTGCCGTTCCCGGGCCGGCCATTCGAGCATCCGACCAAGCTCGCCGGCTCGCCCGCCCAGGTCGAGGACGATTGCCGCCGGTTCCAGACGATGGGCTGCGCCGGCGTCGATCTGCTGGCCTACCGCGCGACCGAGGCTGATCCGCTCGACCTGGTGCGCGCGGCGCGGCGCGGCACCGACGGCACGCTGCTGGTCGCCGGCAGCGTCCACACGCCGCAGCAGATCCGCGAGCTCGCCGCAGCCGGCGCCGATGCGTTCACGATCGGATCGGCGCTGTTCGACGGCTCGTTCGCGCCGCGGCTCGGGTCGCTGCGCTCGCAGCTGGCGGCGGTGCTCGATGCCTGCAGCTGACGCCGGCGATCCGGGCGACCCGCTCGCCGAGCTCGTCGCCGGCAACTATCTCGATCCCGAGACCGGCGAGCGCCTGGCGGCCTCGGCCCGATCGATCGTGATCGCCGACTCGCTCGACGGCCGCGAGGTCGAGCTGATCTCGGCGCTCGACCTCGGGCGCCGGCTCGCGGTGGTCGCCGACCCGGACACCTACGCCGCGTTCGGCCGCCGCGTCGAGCGCGCGCTCGGCTCGCGGTTCGCGGTCCAGGGCATCGTGCTCGGCCGCGCGCCGCACGCCGACACCGCCACGCTCGAGCGGCTCGTCGCCGCGCTCGCACCCGGGACCGACGCGGTGATCGCGGTCGGCTCGGGCACGATCAACGATCTGTGCAAGCTCGCGGCGCGCGGCCGCGGCTGCCCGCAGGTCGTGTTCGCCACCGCGCCGTCGATGAACGGCTACACCTCGCTGAGCGCCTCGATCACCGAGGGCGGGCTCAAGCGCTCGGTCCGGGCCGAGACCCCGGTCGGTGCGTTCTTCGACCTCGGCGTGCTCGCCGCGGCCCCGGTCCGGCTGATCCGCGCGGGCCTGGGCGACAGCGTGTGCCGGCCGACCGCCCAGGCCGACTGGCTGCTCGCCCACCTGCTGCTCGATCGGCCGTACCGCGCGGCGCCGTTCGCGCTGCTCGCCGCCGACGAGCCGGCGCTGCTCGCCCAGGCGCAGGCCCTGGTCTCGGGCGACATGGCCGCGATGCGCCACCTGGTGCGCACGCTGGTGCTGTCGGGCTTCGGCATGACGATCTCCGGCGGCAGCTACCCGGCGAGCCAGGGCGAGCACCTGCTCAGCCACTACATCGGCATGATGCGGCCCGAGGGGCTGCCGGAGGCGCTGCACGGCGAGCAGATCGGGGTGTGCGCGCTGGCGATGGCGCGGCTGCAGGACCGGATCCTCGCGCTCGATGTGCCGCCGGTGCTGCGCCCGACCACCGTCGATCGCGACGACGTGCTCCGCCGGTTCGGCGCCGAGCGCGGCGAGGCGTGCTGGCGCGAGCTCGAGCCCAAGCGGCTCGATCGCGAGCGCGCCGATCAGCTCAACGCGCGGCTCGCCGCCGGCTGGGACGCGATGCGCGACCGGATCCGCGGCGTCACCCTCGGCCACGCCCGGATCGCCGAGGTGCTCGCGGCGGCCGGTGCGCCGGCCACGCCGGCCGAGCTCGGCTGGCCCGACGCCCTGCTCGATGACGCGCTCGCCCATGCCCGCGAGATCCGTGACCGCTACACGTTCCTCGATCTCGTCGCCGACCTGGCACCCGCAGCCACGCTGCCGTGAGGGGATCGCCGGAAGGGGACATGTCTCCCGAGACATGTCTCCGGAGACAGTCGTCGCCGGTACACGCTCGTGACGTGTCTTCGTGACTGCCTCCGTGAGATCATCGTCAGAGCGATACGACCAGCGGACTACCCCTTACGCGCGTCTGGCGATCTCGACGAGCAGCGTCATGCGTGCGGACAGGCACTTGCAACGTCGACTCCGATGATATCGGAGTGGCGTCCGGCGGCCCCAGGGCAGCAGCGTCGGTGATGCGTCGGTGATGCGTCGATGACACCTCGGGCACACCGCGTGCGCTCGTGTCCACAGTTCCGTAAGTGTTACAGCTTCCTGACCGTGTTGCCGATCCCGAGCTGGCAACGACGGCCGGCCGACTCGCCATGATCGTCAGCCACGTCGAATATGGTCTTCAGCGTTGCAGAGGACGTGGGCGTCGCCTATATTGCTCTTCTGTGAGGGTTGGTGATGAAGTACGCGATGGCGGAAATCAACCCTCCATGGGGTCAGTTGCGCCTGGACCCGTCTGACGTTGTGCAACAGCGATGTTCGCTGATGCGAGACGTGCATCTCGCACGTCGTGGTACTCGACAACCAACAGAGGAGCTCGTGTTATGAAGATCAAGTCCAAGGTTCGTGGTGGTTCGCTCGCGG
This sequence comes from Kofleriaceae bacterium, assembly GCA_036403075.1. GTDB lineage: Bacteria > Myxococcota_A > Polyangia > Haliangiales > Haliangiaceae > JABFXX01. Next base: position 8,400 of record DASWRS010000015.1, on the reverse strand, counting down.
CCGCCGGTGGCGGTGGCGGCGGTCGCGGCTGCGGCTGAGCCTCACTGCTCACTCGCATTCCGAGTTCATTCGACAACAATCAATCAAACAGGAGCTCGTACTATGAAGATCAAGACCAAGGTTCGCGGCGGTGCGCTCAACTCGACGATCGGCAGCACGGGTGGTGGCGGCGGTCGTGGTTGCGGCTGATCGACGCTGAGCGATAGCCGATAGTTGCTCGACGATGGTCGAGCAGGATGGCGAGGGTCGCGAGATCCTCGCCATCTGGTTTTTTCGGCCGGTTGTTCGGTCCTGGGCGCCTTCCGGCCCGGCGACCGGGCTGCGGGTGGGCGCTCAGATCCCGCCGGCGAGCTTGTCGCGGTGGGCCGCGATCGCTGCACGCACGGTGGCCGTGAGCCCCTCGCCGTGCTGCTCGTCGTACCAGCGCAGCAGGTCGCGCCGCATGCGCGGATCCCAGAACCGCCGGAGGTGGCCGGCGACGCCCTCGAGCACGACGGCGCGATCGGGCTCGGCCTCGAAGAACGCGGCGATCTCGTTCGCCATCTTCACCAGCTTGTGCGCGTCCATGATCGCACCGGCGCTCAGGATCGGGGCAGCAGGTCGTGCTGCTGCTCGCTGAAGGCATCGAACCGGCGCTGCCACTCCGACGGCGCCGCGACCTTGGTCAGCTGCACCGCGGTGACCTTGTACTCCGGGCAGTTCGTCGCCCAGTCCGAGTTCTCGGTGGTGACGACGTTGGCGCCGGACTCGGGGTGATGGAACGTGGTGTACACGACGCCCGGCTGGATCCGCTCGGTGAGCCGCGCCCGCAGCGCGGTCTCGCCGGCGCGGCTCCTCACCGCCACCCAGTCGCCTTCGTTGATCCCGCGGTGCTCGGCGTCATGCGGATGGATGTCGATGCGATCCTCGTCGTGCCAGATCACGTTCTGGGTGCGGCGGGTCTGGGCTCCGACGTTGTACTGGCTGAGGATCCGGCCGGTGGTGAGCAGCAGCGGATAGTTGCGTGAGGTCCGCTCCTGGGTCGGGATGTACTCGGTGATCACGAACCGGCCCTTGCCGCGCACGAACTCGTCGACGTGCATCGTCGGCGTGCCCTCGGGCGCGCTGTCGTTGCACGGCCACTGGATGCTGCCGAGTCGATCGATCTTGTCGTAGCTCACGCCGGAGAACGTCGGGGTCAGCCGCGCGATCTCGTCCATGATCTGCGACGGGTGGTCGTAGTGCATCGGGTAGCCGAGCGCGTTCGACAGCGCCATGGTGATCTCCCAGTCGGCCATGCCCGCGAGCGGCGGCATGACCTTGCGGACCCGCGAGATCCGGCGCTCGGCGTTGGTGAACGTGCCGTCCTTCTCGAGGAACGACGAGCCCGGGAGCAGGACGTGCGCGAACTTGGCGGTCTCGTTGACGAACAGATCCTGGACGATGATGCACTCCATCGCGCGCAGCGCGCGCGTCACGTGCTGGGTGTCGGGATCGGACTGCGCGATGTCCTCGCCCTGGACGTAGAGCGCCCGGAACGAGCCATCGATCGCCGCGTCGAACATGTTGGGGATGCGAAGCCCCGGCTCGGGCTCGATCGCCACGCCCCACGCGGTCGAGAACAGCGCGCGCACCGCCGGGTCGGACACGTGGCGATAGCCCGGCAGCTCGTGCGGGAACGAGCCCATGTCGCACGAGCCCTGGACGTTGTTCTGGCCGCGCAGCGGGTTGACGCCAACGCCGGGGCGGCCGAGGTTGCCGGTGACCATCGCGAGGTTGGCGATCGCGATCACCATGGTCGAGCCCTGGCTGTGCTCGGTGACGCCGAGGCCGTAGTAGATCGCGGCGTTGCGCGCGCCGGCATAGAGCCGCGCGGCCGCCCGGACCTGGGCCGCGGGCACCCCGGTGACCGCCTCCATCGCCTCGGGCGAGTTGCGCGGCTCGCAGATGAACGCCTTCCACTTGTCGTAGGCGGCGTGCTCGCAGCGGGCGCGGACGTAGTCCTCCTTGTGCAGGCCCTCGGTCACGATCGCGTGGGTGAACGAGTCGATCAGCGCGACGTTGGTGCCGGGCAGGAGCTGCAGCAGGTGCGACGCCTCGACGTGCGGGGTGCGCACCAGGTCGATCGCGCGCGGGTCGAACACGATCAACTTGGCGCCCTCGCGCAGCCGGCGCTTCATGTGCGACGCGAACACCGGGTGCGCGTCGGTCGGGTTGGCCCCGATCACCACGATGACGTCGGCGTGATCCACCGAGTCGAAGTTCTGGGTCCCGGCGGACTCGCCGAGCGTGGTCTTGAGCCCGTAGCCGGTGGGCGAGTGGCAGACCCGGGCGCAGGTGTCGACGTTGTTGTTGCCGAACCCCGCGCGCACCAGCTTCTGGACCAGGTAGGTCTCCTCGTTCGAGCACCGCGACGAGGTGATGCCGCCGACCGCGGCTTTGCCATGGCTGGCCTGGATCCGCTGGATCTCCGACGCGGCGTACGCGATCGCCTCGTCCCAGCTGACCTCGCGCCAGGGATCGTCGATCGAGCGCCGGATCATCGGCCGCTTGATCCGGTCGGGGTGGCTGGCATAGCCCCACGCGAACCGGCCCTTGACGCACGAGTGGCCGTGGTTGGCGTGGCCGTCCTTGTTCGGCACCATGCGCACGACCTCGTTGCCCTTCATCTCGGCCCGGAACGAGCAGCCCACGCCGCAGTACGCGCAGGTCGTGATCACCGCGTGATCGGGCTGGCCCTTGTCGACGATCGACTTCTCCATCAGCGTCGCCGTCGGGCACGCCTGGACGCACGCGCCGCACGACACGCACTCGGATTCGAGGAAGTTGCCGGCGCCGGCCGCGATCTTGGTGTCGAAGCCGCGGCCGTCGAGGGTCAGCGCGAACGTGCCCTGGACCTCCTCGCACGCGCGCACGCAGCGCGCGCACGCGATGCACTTGGACGGATCGAACGTGAAGTACGGGTTGGACTCGTCCTTGACCACCGCGAGGTGGTTCTTGCCCTGGTAGCCGTAGCGGACCTCGCGCAGCCCGACGACGCCGGCCATCTCCTGGAGCTCGCAGTTGCCGTTCGCCGGGCAGGTCAGGCAGTCGAGCGGGTGATCGGAGATGTAGAGCTCCATCGAGCCGCGGCGCAGGCGCGCGAGCTTGTCGGACTGGGTGCGGACCTTCATGCCGGGCTCGACCGGCGTGGTGCAAGACGCGGGGTAGCCGCGGCGGCCCTCGATCTCGACCAGGCACAGCCGGCACGAGCCGAACGCCTCGAGCGACTCGGTGGCGCACAGCCGGGGCACGCGCACCCCGACGTCGGTCGCCGCACGCATCACCGAGGTCCCGGCCGGGACGGTGACCAGCGCGCCGTCGATCTCGAGGGTGACGAGCTTGTCGGATACGCGGAGCGGCGTGCCGCCGTCCGGCTCCTTCACCGAGTACATGATGGATCTCCGTCCTGGGTTATCCCGAAGTCCTCGGGGAAGTGCTCGATCGCGCTCAGCACCGGCCCGGGGGTCAGCCCACCCATGGCGCACAGCGATGCATGGACCATGGTATCGCAGAGGTCGCGCAGCAGCACGAGGTTCTGGGACCGGCGCTTGCCGGCGCGCACGTTGTCGATGACCTCGACACCGCGCACCGAGCCGATGCGGCACGGCGTACACTTGCCGCACGACTCGATCGCGCAGAACTCCATCGCGTAGCGCGCCATCCACGCCATGTCGACGGTGTCGTCGAATACCACGATGCCGCCGTGGCCGACCATGCCGCCCGCGGCTGCGAACGCCTCGTAGTCGAGCGGAGTATCGAACTTGCTTGCCGGCAGGTACTGGCCGAGCGGGCCGCCGACCTGGACCGCGCGGATCGGGCGACCGGACGCCGATCCGCCGCCGAAGTCGTAGAGCAGCTCGCGGAGCGTGAGCCCGAACGCCTTCTCGACCAGGCCGCCGCGCTTGATGTTGCCCGCGAGCTGGAACGGCAAGGTGCCGCGCGATCGCCCCATGCCGTAGTCGGCGTAGAACCGCGGGCCGCGGTCGAGGATGATCGGCACCGACGCGAGCGTGATCACGTTGTTGATCACGCTCGGCTTGCCGAACAGCCCGGCGATCGCGGGCAGCGGCGGCTTGGGGCGCACCATGCCGCGCTTGCCCTCGAGGCTGTCGAGCATCGCGGTCTCCTCACCGCAGATGTACGCGCCGGCGCCGCGGCGGAGGTCGATGTCGAACGCCTTGCCGCTGCCCAGGATGTCGCCGCCCAGGAAGCCCGCCTCGCGCGCGGCGGCGATCGCGGCGCGCAGCGTGCGCTCGGCATCGGGGTACTCGGAGCGCAGGTAGATGTAGCCGAGCGTGGCGCCGACCGCGACCGCAGCGATCGCCATGCCCTCGATCAGCACGAACGGGTCACCCTCCATGATCATGCGATCGGAGAACGTGCCCGAGTCGCCCTCGTCGGCGTTGCACACCACGTACTTCTGATCGGCCGGGGTGGCGAGCACGGTGCGCCACTTGATCCCCGCGGGGAACGCCGCGCCGCCGCGGCCGCGCAGCCCCGACGCGGTGACCTGCTCGACGATCTCGGGGCCCTGCATCGCGAGCGCGGCGCGCAGCCCGCGCCAGCCGCCGTGGGCCTCGTAGTCGGCCAGGCTCCGCGGATCGGTGATCCCGACCCGGGCGAACGTCAGCCGCTCCTGGTGCTTCAAGTAGGCGATGTCGTCGGTTGGGCCCAGGCGCAGCGCGTGATCGCCGCCCTCGAGGAAGCCGGCATCGAACAGCCCGGCGACGTCGCTGGCCGCGACCGGGCCATACGCGATCCGCCCCGACGGCGTGGCGACCTCGACCAGCGGCTCGAGCCAGAACATCCCGCGCGAGCCGTTGCGCACGATCCGGACGTCGAGCGCGCGCTGCTTCGCGGTTGCCGCGATCGTCTCGGCGACGTCGCCGGCGCCGACCGAGACCGCGGCCGAGTCGCACGGCACGAACACGGTGGCGGTCACGCGCGGCCCTCGCGATCGCGGCGGCAGGCGTCGACCAGATCGTCGAGCGCCGCGGTCGTGACCCGGCCGCGCAGCTTGCCGTCGATCAGCAGGGCGGGGGACAGCGCGCAGTTGCCCAGGCAGTACACCGGCTCGATCGTGAGCGCGCCGTCGCGCGAGGTCTCCTTCCAGGCGATGCCGAGGCGCCGCGTCAGGTGGGCGGCGAGCGCCTCGCTCCCCATCGCCTGACACGCCTCGGCGCGGCACAGCTTCAGCACGTGGCGCCCCGGCGCAGCGGACCGGAAGTCGTGATAGAAGCTGATGACGCCGTGGACTTCGGCCTGCGACAGGTTCAGGGCGGAGGCGATCCGCGGCACCGCGTCCGGCGGGACGAACCCGAGCGCGTCCTGGATCGCGTGCAGCACCGGGAGCAGCGCGCCCGGCAGCGATCGGTTCGCGGCGATCGCATCGTCGATGATCGTGGCGCTCGAGGTCATATCGACCACCCGCGGCGGGTGGAGTCGAAGGCTAGCACCCGTGGGCGAAGCCTCGCCATGACACAGGTCTCGCGAATCATGGCTCGATGCGTCATGTGGCGGTCTCGGCCTCCGACTCTCCCCGAAAGCATGGTAGCCCATGCTTTGGGGCTGCGGCGCGCTGCGGTCGCGGCACACGGGCTCACCCGAACAGCACCAGCGCCTTGGAGATCGTGACCCAGACGCCCCAGGCCAGCGGGACGCCGACGACGAGCCAGGCGACGGCGACCCGCGGTGTCAGCGCGCCCAGGCCGATGCCGTGGGAGCCCGATGGCACGGCGGCGCCCCGGGTCTTGGTCTGGAGCTCGGCGACCTGGGCGTCGGACAGAAACCACTTCCCCGCGAGCGGCTTGATCAGGAGGTTGGCGATCAGGCCGACGACCAGGAACCCGGCCAGGATGTACATCGTGCGGTCGTAGACCCGGTCGGGCGGGACGCCGGCCGCGATCTGGGCATCGCGGATGTAGTTGACCACCACCGGCCCGAAGATCCCGGCGGCCGACCACGCGGTGAGGATCCGGCCGTGGATCGCGCTGACGAACTGGGTGCCGAAGATGTCGGCGAGGTAGGCCGGGACGGTGGAGAACCCGCCGCCGTACATCGACAGGATGATGCACATGATCGCCACGAACAGCGCCACGCTGCCGGCGCGCGCGGCCGTCGGCGCCAGCGCGTACAGCGCGATGCCGAGCGTGAAGAACGTGGCGTAGGTGAGCTTGCGGCCGATCTTGTCCGAGATCGACGCCCAGAAGAACCGCCCGGCGATGTTGAACAGCGACAGAAGGCCGGTGAACCCGGCGGCGATCGTGGCGATCGCCTTCTTCTGGCTGTCGTCGAGCTGGGTGAAGCCGACGCCGGCCGCGCCGATCAGCTTGCCGCCGAAGATCTCCTGCAGCATCGGCGACGCCATGCCGATCACGCCGATCCCGGCGCTGACGTTGAGCCACAGCACGATCCAGATCAGCCAGAACTGCTTGGTCTTGTGCGCGTCGCGGAGGTGGACGTGGCCGGCGGTGATCATCGACCGGGTCGCAGGCGGGGTCCAGCCCTCGGGTACCCAGCCGGCCGGCGGCACGCGGTAGCCGAACGCGCCGCCCAGCATGAACGCGAAGTGGATCAGCGCCAGCACCGCGAACGTCTGCCACACGCCGACCTCGGTCGAGCTGCGGAACGCATTCATCAGCTTGTCGGCCAGCGGCGCGCCGATCATCGCGCCGCCGCCGAACCCCATGATCGCCATCCCGGTGGCCATGCCGCGGCGATCGGGGAACCACTTGATCAGCGTCGAGACCGGCGAGATGTAGCCCAGGCCCAGGCCGATGCCGCCGATCGCGCCCGAACCGAGCCACATCAGCCACAGCTGGTGGGTGGCGACGCCCACGGCCGAGATCACGAGGCCGACGCACCAGCACAGCGCCGCGGCGACGCCCGCCTTGCGCGGTCCGGCGCGCTCGAGCCAGCCGCCGAACACCGCGGCGGACGAGCCCAGGAACACGAAGAACAGCGTGTACATCCAGGTGACGTCGCTGACCCGCCAGTCGCACGTCGTGGTGGTCAGCGCCTGGACGAGCGACAGGTGCTTGCACTCCACCGACTTCGTGACGCCGAGCGCCCGCGACAGCGGCAGCCAGAACACGCTGAACCCGTACGCCATGCCGATGCAGAGGTGGATGGCGAGCGCGGCCGGCGGCACCAGCCAGCGGTTGAACCCCGGCCGGGCGATGATGCGTTCTCGGTCGAGGATGCTGGCATGACTCGGATCGATCGCGTCCATGGGCCAGACGTAAGCATGGGAGCTCATGCCTTGAAAAGATCCATGGGAGCCCCTGTGTCGCCGGAGACCCCGAGTCGCCATGTCGTCGATCTCGAGTCATTCTCGAGCGCTCCGCCGAGTGAACTAGTGTGAACCGGCGGGGATCCCGTGGCCGGACGGCCGGAGTGGCCGCGATCTCCGGTCACTCGGTGTAGTGCATTCCGAGCTCGTTCATGAGGAATGCGTAGCTGTCGGCCGCCTCCTCGATCACGGCGCCGAGCGGGCTGCCGATGCCGTGGCCGACGTCGTCGCTGGCGCGGAGCAAGATCGGCCGATTCGACGAGCTCGCGGCCTGGAGCCGCGCGGTCATCTTGCGCGAGTGGTAGGGATCGACGCGGGGATCGTTGGCGCCGGTGGTGAGCAGGATCGCCGGATACGCGGTGTGATCGACCACGTGGTGATACGGCGAGTACGCGTACAGCGCGCGGAACAGCGCCGGATCCTTCACCGTGCCGTACTCGGGGATGTTGAACACGCCGTTGGGCGACAGCTCGGTCCGCAGCATGTCGTAGATCCCGACGCCCGACACCACCGCGCGATACATCTCGGGGTGCTGGACCAGCGCGGCGCCCATCAGCAGGCCGCCGTTGGACCGGCCCGTGATCGCGAGGTGCTCGGACCGGGTGTAGCCCTTGTCGACCAGCGCGCGGGCGCAGGCGTGGAAGTCGTCGAACACGTGCTGCTTGTCGGCGAGCTTGCCGGCGGCATGCCAGGCCTCGCCGAACTCGTTGCCGCCGCGCAGGTTGGCCTCGGCGTACACCCCGCCCTGATCGATCCACATCCGGGTCAGCGCGTGCAGCGCCGGCCGCAGGCTGATCGAGTAGCCGCCGTAGCCGGTGAGCAGCGCCGGGTGCGAGCCGTCGAGCGCGATCCCGCGCCGGTGCAGGATGCTGAGCGGGACCCGGGTGCCGTCCGCCGAGGTGCAGGTCTCGCGCACGACCTCGACGTCGTCCATCGCGAACGCCATGGGCTGGACCAGGGCGGTCGGCGTCGACGTCCGGGTCGCCGCGGCGTAGCGGTACCAGCCCGGCGTCGTGGTGTAGCTCTGCGCGAGGTAGAGCACGTCGTCACGGCCGATCGGCTCGAGCCGCAGGATCGACGGCACGGGG
>DASWRS010000014.1:0-1924 GCA_036403075.1 Kofleriaceae bacterium | reverse complement strand
GGGCCGGAGCGGCCCTTGTAGTTGCGGTTGATCGCCGAGACGGTGACCTGATCGCCGCGCTCGCTGACGCCGGGGCCGCAGCCGATGCAGGCGCCGCAGCCCGGCTTGATGACCTCGACGCCGGTGCGCTGGAACAGATCGGTGTAGCCCTGGCTCCTGGCGTAGGCCTCGACTTCCTGCGAGCCGAACTGGAGGTAGAACCGGACGCCCTCGGCGACCTTCTTGCCGGCGCGCTCGGCCTCGGCCATGACCCTGGCGTACATGTCGATGTCGTCGCGCTTGCCGGCGGTGCACGAGCCGCCGTAGGCGATGTCGATCGCGACCTGGCCGATCTCGGGGATCAGCGCGCCGTTCTTGGGGTCGCTCGCGATGCCGCGGTCCGGGTCGCCCGGGGTCGCGACCATCGGGCGGATCTGCGCGAGGTCGATCCGGTGCACGCCGCCGGCGTACTCGGCGCCCGGGTCCGGGGCGACGACCTTGGCGCGCAGCGCGTCGATCACGGCCCCGGCGGCTGCCCCGGCGGCACCGCCGCGGCGCTCGGCGATCCAGCCGAGCATGGTGTCGTCGACCTCCATGACCGCGCCGCGCGCCGAGCACTCCGTGGCCATGTTGGCCAGGGTCGCGCGCTCGTCGGGCGACAGCGCGAACAGGCCGTCGCCGCCGAACTCCATGACGCGGTTGAGCGTGTCCTCGCGCTTGGCGTAGGTCGCGAGGATGTGGAGCATGACGTCCTTGGCGGACGTGCTGGGCGGCAGCCGGCCGGTGAGCTCGAACCGGATCGCCTCGGGGACGGCGATCGGCGTGAAGCCCCAGTAGATCAGCGCGGCGTACTCGGTGGCGCCGACGCCCCAGGCCAGCGCGCCGGAGGCGCCGCCCATGCAGGTGTGCGAGTCGGTGGCCTGGACGAAGTCGCCCGGCTCGATCAGCTGCTCGCGGGCGACCTGGTGGCAGATGCCCGGCGACACGCCGTCGATCGCGGAGTAGTTGTGCACGCCGGTCGCGGCGGCGAACTTGCGCTGCAGCACGCGCAGCTGCTCGATCTTGTCGGCGAACTTCGCCATCGCCGCGACGCCGGTGGCGTAGATCAGGTGGTCCTCGAACACGGCGAACCGCGCCGGGTCCTTGAGCCGGTAGCCGGCGCCGTACTCGTCGACGAGGAACTTGTCGACCTGCGCGGTGGTGAACTCGTGCGAGTAGCCGGTGTCGACCTTGACCAGCACGGCGTCGCCGGGCTTGACGTGGCTGCCCTGGCCGGGCAAGAGCTTGGCGGCGAGGATCTTCTCGGTCAGGTTCATCGGCCGCGGCGCGGTGCCGGTCGGCGGCACGGTGATCTCGCCGCGGCCGAGCCGGGCGCAGAACGGCAACAGGCCGCCGCTCTCGATGATCAGCGCGGTGATCGCGTCGTGGCCGGCGGTGAACTCGGACAGCGCGATCGACTCACCGCGCTCGAGCCGGCGCAGCATGGCGTGATCGCCCATCAGCTGGCCGATGTTGATGTTGTTGCGGGCGTGGATCGGCGCGAACGACGACGCGATCGCGAGCCGGCTGCCCGAGAACACCTCGCACTGCGCCGCGGTCTCGCGGCTCGAGCCCACGCCCTTCTGGGCGCCGGCAACGATGACCTCGAAGCCGCCATCGCGCAGCGCGTCGGGCGGGATCAGGCGCTGGCCGGCGATGACGAGGCCCGCGTAGGCGTTGCGCGCGATCTCCGCCGGGTCGTAGTCGAAGCACACCCAGGCCGGGGTCATCGCGTCGGTGTTGATGTCGTCGAGGAGCTCGGCCGGCGTGACGTCGTTCATCGTCAGGGTCAGCGTGCCGGCGAGCTGCCGCCGGATCGGGTCCGGGTCCTTGGTCAGGTACAGGACGCGCTTGCCGGGGGTCAGGGCAAAACTGCGAGCGGCCATCGCGGGGCACCGTACCACGC
>DASWRS010000013.1:0-26747 GCA_036403075.1 Kofleriaceae bacterium | reverse complement strand
GCTCGAGGTCGACGGCCGCCGGCTCGAGGGCGAGTTCCTGCGCTCGGCGCAGCTGGTCAACAACATGATCGATCAGCTGTCGGTGTTCACCTCGGAGGTGACCCGCGTCGCCCGTGAGGTCGGCACCGAGGGCAAGCTCGGTGGCCAGGCCCAGGTCAAGGGCGTGTCGGGCGTGTGGAAGGACCTGACCGAGTCGGTCAACCAGATGGCCGGTAACCTCACCGCGCAGGTCCGCAACATCTCCGAGGTGACGATCGCCGTGGCCTCGGGCGACCTGTCCAAGAAGATCACCGTCGACGTCCGCGGCGAGATCCTCCAGCTCAAGGAGGCGATCAACACCATGGTCGAGCAGCTGCGCTCGTTCGCCTCCGAGGTGACGCGCGTCGCGCGCGAGGTCGGCACCGAGGGCAAGCTCGGCGGCCAGGCCGTGGTCCCCGGCGTCGCCGGCACCTGGAAGGACCTGACCGACAACGTCAACTCGATGGCGAGTAACCTGACCGGCCAGGTCCGGAACATCGCCGAGGTCACCACGGCCGTGGCCCGCGGCGACCTGTCGCGCAAGATCACCGTCGACGTCAAGGGCGAGATCCTGCAGCTCAAGGACACCATCAACACGATGGTCGATCAGCTCAACGCGTTCGCGTCCGAGGTCAGCCGCGTCGCGCGCGAGGTCGGCACCGAGGGCAAGCTCGGCGGTCAGGCCCAGGTCCCCGGCGTCGCCGGCACCTGGAAGGACCTGACCGACAACGTCAACGCGATGGCGAGTAACCTGACCAACCAGGTTCGCAACATCGCCGAGGTGACCACGGCCGTCGCCCGCGGCGACCTGTCGCGCAAGATCACCGTCGACGTCAAGGGCGAGATCCTGCAGCTGAAGGACACCATGAACACCATGGTCGATCAGCTCAACAGCTTCGCGTCCGAGGTCAGCCGCGTCGCCCGCGAGGTTGGCACCGAGGGCAAGCTCGGTGGCCAGGCCGTCGTGCCCGGCGTCGCCGGCACCTGGAAGGACCTGACCGACAACGTCAACTCGATGGCGAGTAACCTGACCGGACAGGTCCGCAACATCGCCGAGGTCACCACGGCCGTCGCCCGCGGCGACCTGTCGCGCAAGATCACCGTCGACGTCAAGGGCGAGATCCTCGAGCTCAAGAACACGATCAACACGATGGTCGATCAGCTCAACGGCTTCGCCTCCGAGGTCAGCCGCGTCGCCCGCGAGGTCGGCACCGAGGGCAAGCTCGGCGGCCAGGCGGTCGTGCCCGGCGTCGCCGGCACCTGGAAGGACCTGACCGACAACGTCAACGCGATGGCGAGTAACCTGACCGGCCAGGTCCGAAACATCGCCGACGTTGCGACCGCGATCGCCAACGGCGACCTGTCGCGCAAGATCACGGTCGACGTCCAGGGCGAGATCCTCGAGCTGAAGAACACGATCAACCGCATGGTCGATCAGCTGAACGCGTTCGCGTCCGAGGTCACGCGCGTCGCCAAGGAGGTCGGCACCGAGGGCCGGCTCGGCGGCCAGGCCGAGGTCGAGGGCGTCGCCGGCGTGTGGCGCGGCCTGACCGAGAACGTCAACTCGATGGCGAGTAACCTGACCGACCAGGTCAGAAACATCGCCGAGGTCGCCACCGCGGTCGCCCGCGGTGACCTGTCGCGCAAGATCACCGTCGACGTCAAGGGCGAGATCCTCGCGCTCAAGAACACGATCAACACGATGGTCGATCAGCTCAACGGCTTCGCCTCGGAGGTCAGCCGCGTCGCGCGCGAGGTCGGCACCGAGGGCAAGCTCGGCGGCCAGGCCCAGGTCCCCGGCGTCGCCGGCACCTGGAAGGACCTGACCGACAACGTCAACTCGATGGCGAGTAACCTGACCAACCAGGTCCGAAACATCGCCGAGGTGACCACGGCCGTCGCCCGAGGCGATCTGTCGCGCAAGATCACCGTCGACGTCAAGGGCGAGATCCTCGAGCTCAAGAACACGATCAACACGATGGTCGATCAGCTCAACGGCTTCGCGTCCGAGGTCAGCCGCGTCGCGCGCGAGGTCGGCACCGAGGGCAAGCTCGGCGGCCAGGCCGAGGTCCCCGGCGTCGCCGGCACCTGGAAGGACCTGACCGACAACGTCAACTCGATGGCGAGTAACCTGACCGGCCAGGTCAGAAACATCGCCGAGGTCACGATCGCGGTGGCCAAGGGCGATCTGTCCAAGAAGATCACGGTCGACGTCCGCGGCGAGATCCTCCAGCTCAAGGACACCATCAACACGATGGTCGACCAGCTGAACGCGTTCGCGTCCGAGGTCAGCCGCGTCGCGCGCGAGGTCGGCACCGAGGGCAAGCTCGGCGGTCAAGCGCAGGTCCCCGGCGTCGCCGGCACCTGGAAGGACCTGACCGACAACGTCAACTCGATGGCGAGTAACCTGACCGGCCAGGTCAGAAACATCGCCGACGTCGCGACCGCGATCGCCCGCGGCGACCTGTCGCGCAAGATCACCGTCGACGTCAAGGGCGAGATCCTCGAGCTCAAGAACACGCTCAACACGATGGTCGACCAGCTCAACGCGTTCGCGTCGGAGGTCAGCCGCGTCGCGCGCGAGGTCGGCACCGAGGGCAAGCTCGGCGGCCAGGCGGTCGTGACCGGCGTCGCCGGCACCTGGAAGGACCTGACCGACAACGTCAACTCGATGGCGAGTAACCTGACCGGCCAGGTCAGAAACATCGCCGAGGTGACGATCGCCGTCGCCAACGGCGACCTGTCGCGCAAGATCACGGTCGACGTCCGCGGCGAGATCCTCCAGCTCAAGGAGGCGATCAACACCATGGTCGAGCAGCTGCGGTCGTTCGCCTCCGAGGTGACCCGCGTCGCCCGCGAGGTCGGGACCGAGGGCCGGCTCGGCGTCCAGGCCGTGGTCCCCGGCGTCGCCGGCACCTGGAAGGACCTGACCGACTCGGTCAACGCGATGGGCACCAACCTCACCGCCCAGGTCCGAAACATCGCCGAGGTGACGACGGCGGTGGCCCGCGGCGACCTGTCGCGCAAGATCACCGTCGACGTCAAGGGCGAGATCCTCGAGCTCAAGAACACGATCAACACGATGGTCGACCAGCTGCGGTCGTTCGCCTCCGAGGTGACCCGCGTCGCCCGCGAGGTCGGCACCGAGGGCAAGCTCGGCGGCCAGGCCGACGTGCCCGGCGTCGCCGGCACCTGGAAGGACCTGACCGACTCGGTCAACTTCATGGCGGCGAACCTGACCAACCAGGTCCGCGGCATCGTCCGCGTCGTCACCGCGGTCGCCAACGGCAACCTGCGCCAGAAGCTCACCGTCGAGGCCAAGGGCGAGGTCGCGGCGCTCGCCGAGACCATCAACAACATGACCGACACGCTCGCGACCTTCGCCGAGCAGGTCACCAACGTCGCGCGCGAGGTCGGCGTCGACGGCCGGCTCGGCGGCCAGGCCAACGTGCCCGGCGCCGCCGGCACCTGGAAGGACCTGACCGGCAACGTCAACCTGCTCGCCGCCAACCTGACCAACCAGGTCCGCGCGATCGCCGACGTCGCCACCGCGGTCACCAAGGGCGACCTGACCCGGTCGATCCAGGTCGAGGCCCGCGGCGAGGTCGCCGAGCTCAAAGACAACATCAACACGATGATCGACAACCTGCGCGGGACGACCGACCGCAACCAGGAGCAGGACTGGCTCAAGACCAACCTCGCCAAGTTCACCCGCATGCTGCAGGGCCAGCGCGACCTGGTGACCGTGGGCCGGATGCTCCTGTCCGAGCTCGCGCCGCTGGTCGACGCGCAGCACGGCACGGTCTACCAGATGGAGCGCACCGATCCGAGCGAGGTCGCCGAGACCGTGCCCGGCCCCAAGCTGCTCCGCCTGCTCGCGGCCTACGCGCGCGACGACGACCAGCCCGAGAAGATCGCGCTCGGCGTCGGCCTGGTCGGCCAGGCCGCCGCCGAGAAGCAGCGGATCCTGCTCAACGACATCCCGCCGAGCTACACCCGGATCCACTCGAGCCTGGGCGGCGCGCCGCCGACCAGCGTGGTCGTGCTGCCGGTGTTGTTCGAGGGCGAGACCATGGCGGTGATCGAGCTCGCCGCGCTCCGGCCGTTCACCAACACCCACCTGGCGTTCCTCGACCAGCTGACCCAGTCGATCGGCGTCGTGCTCAACACGATCGAGGCGACGATGCGGACCGAGGGCCTGCTGCAGCAGAGCCAGCAGCTGACCGCCGAGCTCCAGACCCGGCAGATCGAGCTCCAGCAGACCAACGAGGAGCTCGCGTCCAAGGCCAAGCAGCTCGCCGAGCAGAACGCCGAGGTCGAGCGCAAGAACAAGGAGGTCGAGCAGGCCCGGCGTGCGCTCGAGGAGAAGGCCGCCGAGCTCGCGCTCACCTCCAAGTACAAGTCCGAGTTCCTCGCCAACATGTCGCACGAGCTGCGGACGCCGCTCAACTCGATCCTGATCCTCGGCCAGCAGCTGGCCGAGAACGTCGGCGGCAACCTGACCGGCAAGCAGATCGACTTCGCCAAGAACATCCACTCGGCCGGCACGGATCTGTTGACGCTGATCAACGACATCCTCGACCTGTCGAAGATCGAGTCCGGCACCGTCACGGTCGAGCCCGAGGAGATCACGTTCGGTTCGCTGCGCGACACCGTGCACCGCACGTTCCACCACATCGCCGAGACCAAGGCGCTGGCGTTCAACGTCGAGATCGATCCGACGCTGCCGCGGACGATGACCAGCGACCCCAAGCGCATGCAGCAGATCCTGAAGAACCTGCTGTCGAACGCGTTCAAGTTCACGTCGCAGGGCTTCGTGACGATGTCGGTGCGCCACGTGACGTCGGGCTGGACACCGGATCACCCGGTGCTCGGCGCCGCGGGCACCGCGGTGGCGTTCATGGTGACCGATACCGGCATCGGCATCGCGCCCGAGAAGCAGAAGCTGATCTTCGAGGCGTTCCAGCAGGCGGACGCCGGCACCAGCCGCAAGTACGGCGGCACCGGCCTGGGCCTGGCGATCAGCCGCGAGCTCGCCAACCTGCTCGGCGGCGAGATCAAGCTGACCAGCAAGCCGAACAGCGGCAGCACGTTCACGCTGTACCTGCCGATCGCCTACACCGGCCCCGCGCAGCGCGCGCTGATGCCGAGCAGCGGGGCGCACGCGCCGCGGCTGGTGATGCCCGTGCTCACGATCGCCAAGACCGAGGAGGCCGTCGCCGATGACCGCGACTCGGTGCAGGACGGCGACAACGTCCTGTTGATCTGCGAGGACGATCCGCACTACGCGCGGATCCTGCTCGGGATCGCGCGCGGCCGCGGGTTCAAGGGCGTGGTCGCCAACCGCGGCCAGCAGGCGCTGTCGCTCGCGCGCGAGTTCATGCCGACCGCGATCACGCTCGACGTGTTCCTGCCCGACATGCTGGGCTGGACGGTGCTCAACAACCTCAAGCTCGACGCCCGGACCCGGCACATCCCGGTCCAGATCCTCTCGGTCGAGGAGGAGCGCCAGCACGGCCTGGCGCACGGCGCGTTCTCGTACCTGGTCAAGCCGGCGACCACCGGCGAGCTCGAGGGCGCGCTCGACCGGCTCAAGACCTACGTCGCGCCGCACACCAAGCGCCTGCTCGTGATCGAGGACAACGACCGCGAGCGCGACAGCATCGTCGAGCTGCTCGGCGCAGGCGACATCGAGATCCTCGCGGCCGCGACCGGCGCGGACGCGCTCGCCGCGCTGCGCCGCGAGCCGATCGACTGCTGCGTGGTCGACCTGCGGCTGCCGGACATGACCGGGTTCGAGCTGCTCGAGCAGCTCCAGGCCGACGACGCGCTGCGCAGCATCCCGGTGGTCGTGTTCACCGGCAAGGAGCTCAGCGGCGACGAGGAGGCGCGGCTGCGCGCGGTCGCCAAGAGCATCGTGCTCAAGGACGTCCAGTCGCCCGAGCGGCTGCTCGACGAGACCTCGCTGTTCCTGCACCGCGTGATCCAGGACCTGCCGGAGGCCAAGCGCAAGATGATCGAGCGGCTGCACGGCTCGACCGAGGCGCTGCGCGGCCGCAAGGTCCTGGTCGTCGACGACGATGCCCGCAACATCTTCGCGCTGGCCACGGTGCTCGAGAACCAGGAGATGGAGGTGATGAGCGCGATGAACGGCCGCCAGGCGATCGAGCTGATCCAGAGCACGCCCGACCTCAGCGTCGTGCTCATGGACATCATGATGCCCGAGATGGACGGCTACGAGACCATGCGCGAGATCCGCAAGGATCCGCGATTCCGGACCCTGCCGATCCTGGCGCTGACCGCCAAGGCGATGAAGGGCGACCGCGAGAAGTGCCTTCAGGCCGGCGCCTCCGACTATATTGCCAAGCCTGTCAATACCGATCAGCTGCTATCGCTGCTGCGCGTCTGGCTGTATCGTTAGGACCCCGGATGGCCGACGTCATCAATATCCTGCTGGTCGACGACGAGGCGCGCAACCTCGATGCGCTCGAGGCGATCCTCGACGATCAGAGCTACCGGCTGCTGCGGGCGGACAATGCGGACTCCGCGCTGCGCGAGCTGCTGCAGAACGACGTCGCGGCGATCGTGCTCGACATCAAGATGCCCGGGGTCAGCGGCTTCGAGCTGGCCAAGCTGATCAAGGGCATGAAGAAGTTCCGTCAGATTCCGATCGTGTTCCTCACCGCGTACCTGCTGGAAGACGAGGACGTGCTCGCCGGCTATGGCGCCGGCGCGGTCGACTACCTGACCAAGCCGATCAAGCCGCAGATCCTGCGCCACAAGATCGCGGTGTTCGCCGATCTGTTCCGCAAGACGCGCGCGCTCGCCGAGCTCAACGACACCCTCGAGGAGCGTGTGGCGCAGCGCACCCAGGAGCTCGAGCGCTCCGAGGCCTTGCTGCGCGACGCCAACCGCCAGAAGGACCAGTTCCTGGCCACGCTGGCCCACGAGCTGCGCAACCCGCTCGCGCCGCTGCGCACCGGGCTCGATATCCTGCTGCAGAGCCCGGCCGCGGAGACCCCGGCCGCGAGCCGCGTGCTGGCGGCGATGAACCGCCAGCTCGATCACATGGTCCGGCTGATCGACGACCTGCTCGACGTGTCGCGGATCAGCCGCGGCGTGCTCGAGCTGCGCCGCGAGCCGTCCGATCTGGGGTCGATCGTCCGCCACGCGATCGAGTCCTCGCGGCCGTTCATGGAGAGCAAGCGGCAGACGGTGGTGTTCGACGAGCCGCCGGCGGTGCGCGCCGAGGTCGATCCGACGCGGATCGCGCAGATCATCGGCAACCTGCTCCACAATGCGTCCAAGTTCTCGCCCACGGGCAGCGAGATCTGCGTCGAGCTCGCCGCCCGCGGGCCCGACGTGGTCGTCCAGGTGATCGATCGCGGCATCGGCATCCCGCCGGCCGAGCTCGATCACGCGTTCGATATGTTCGCGCAGATCCGCGGCGGCCCGTCGGTCGGCGGCAGCGGCCTGGGCATCGGCCTGTCGCTCGCCCGCAGGCTCGCCGAGCTGCACGGCGGCACGCTGACGGCGTACAGCGCCGGCGAAGGCCACGGCAGCACGTTCACGCTGACGCTGCGCGGCGCCGCCACCCGGACGAGCGCGGCCACGGCGGCCCAGGCCGAAGCCGCGCCGGCGCCGGCCGCCAACGGCACGCTCGACATCGTCGTGATCGAGGACAACGACGACGCGGCCGACACGCTCGCGATGTGGCTCGAGAGCATGGGGCACTCGGTCAAGGTCGCGCGCACCGGGCCCGAGGGCCTCGATCTGGTGCGCATGTCGCGGCCGCAGCTGGTGCTGTGCGACGTCGGGCTGCCCGGGATGGACGGCGTCGAGGTCTGCCGCAACGTCCGGCAGCTGGTGCCGGCGGCGCCGCGGCCGGTGATGGTCGCGCTGACCGGCTGGGGCATGGAGTCGGACCGCAAGCGGACCCGCGAGGCCGGCTTCGACCACCACCTGGTCAAGCCGGTCGCGCCCGACAAGCTGCGCGACCTGCTCCACGCGATGCAGACGCCCGACGACTGACGACCAGGCGATGATCAACGGCCGGCCGCCAGCGCGCGCTGCTCCTCGGCCTTGTACTGGTAGTAGCGCTCGAGGACCATCTTCAGGTACTGGCGGGTGTAGGCGTACGGCGGCACGGTGTAGCCGTACCTGGCGAGCGAGCCCAGGCCGGCGTGGTAGCCGGCGATGGTCAGCACCAGGTCGCCGTCGACCCGGTTAGCGAGCCAGCGCAGCAGCCGGGTGCCGGTCATGATGTTGGTGCGCGGCTCGAAGATGTCGCCCTGCGCGCCCATGTCGATCTCGACCTGGGGATGGACCTGCATCAGGCCCTTGCAGTCCATCGACGACACGACGCGGGTGTCGTAGTCGCTCTCGACCTTGATCACGGCGCGGATCAGCGGCACCGGGATGCGGTAGAGCTGCGACGCCTCGAGGATGTATGGGTCGTAGCGGTGGAACCGCTCGGGCGACGTGTCGGTGGCGGCGATCTTGTCGCAGCGCTCGCAGGCGCCGCGCCGGGCGGCCGCCTTCGAGCCGAAATCGGGCTCGGACAGCAGGACCTTCTTCCACTTGCCGCCCGACGGCTTGAGGTTGGTGAAGTGCGCGACGCCGTCCGCGTCGGTCCATGAATACACGTCGGCGCGCGCCGCGACGCCGGGTCCCAACCCGAGCCCCAGGACGAGCATCACAGCGATCCAGCGCGGCACGGTCGAAATCGTAGCCCGCCCACACAAGGAGCGCAAAAGCTGTATGGTCGCACCTCTCATGGCAGAGCCGCTCGAGACCGACTACCTGGTGATCGGCTCCGGCATCGCGGGGCTCAACTTCGCGCTGCTCGCCGCGCAGCACGGCCGCGTGGTCGTGATCACCAAGAAGCAGCCCGACGACACCAACACCAACTGGGCGCAGGGCGGGGTCGCCGCCGTGCTGGCACCGGCCGACAGCTTCGAGCAGCACATCGAGGACACGCTGACCGCGGGCGACGGGCTGTGCGATCGCGACGTGGTCGAGCTCTGCGTCCGCGAGGGCCCGGCGCAAGTCCAGCGCCTGCTCGACGTCGGCGTGCGGCTGGCGCGGGCGCCCGGCGGCGAGCTCGACCTGGGCCGCGAGGGCGCGCACACCCACAACCGCGTGGTCCACTGGCAGGACGTCACCGGCCGCGAGATCCAGCGCGCGCTGCTCGAGGCGGTCGGCCGCGAGTCGAACATCACCATGCTCGACGACCACATCGCGGTCGACCTCTTGTCGATGGCCAAGTACGGCGGCGACCCGGCGTGCTTCGGCGCCTACGTGCTCGACCGGCGGCGCGGCGAGGTCTCGACCATCCTGGCGCGCGCGACCGTGCTCGCGACCGGCGGCACCGGCAAGGTCTACGTCTACACCTCGAACCCCGACGTCGCGACCGGCGACGGCATCGCGATGGCGTACCGGCTCGGCGCGGCGTGCTGCGACCTCGAGTTCGTCCAGTTCCACCCCACCGTGCTGTTTCACCCCCACGCCCGCAACTTCCTCCTGACCGAGGCGATGCGCGGCGAGGGCGGCGTGCTCCGGCTCGCGACCGGCGAGACCTTCATGGAGCACTATCACCCGATGAAGTCGCTGGCGTCGCGCGACATCGTCGCCCGCGCGATCGACAACGAGCTCAAGAAGTCCGGCGCCGACTCGGTGTTCCTCGACATGACCCAGCTCGACGCCGGGTTCGTGCGCGGCCGGTTCCCCAACATCTACCAGCGCTGCCTCGGCCTGGGGATCGACATCACCAGGCAGCCGATCCCGGTCGTGCCCGCGGCGCACTACATGTGCGGTGGGATCAAGACCGATCACGACGCCCGGACCACGATCGGCGGGCTCTACGCGATCGGCGAGTGCGCGTTCACCGGCCTGCACGGCGCCAACCGCCTGGCGTCCAACTCGCTGCTCGAGGGCATGGTGTACTCGACGCGCGCCGCCGCCGCGGTCCGCGACGCGCCCCGGCAGCGGCCGTCCGTCGTCGCGCCGTGGTCGTACGGCAACGCGACCGACTCCAACGACGCGATCGTCGTGACCCTCAACTGGGACGAGATCCGGCGGTTCATGTGGTCGTACCTGGGCATCGTGCGCTCCGACAAGCGGATCGAGCGCGCGCGCCGCCGGATCGAGATCCTGCGCGACGAGATCCGCGAGTACTACATCGACTTCAAGATCACGAGCGACCTGATCGAGCTGCGCAACCTCGCGCTGGTCGCCCACCTGATCATCGAGAGCGCACGGCGGCGCAAGGAGTCGCGCGGCCTGCATGCGACCCTCGATTACCCCCACAAGCTGCCCGAGGCGCGCCATACCGAGGTCCAGCTGACCGATGGCCCGCGCGGCTGACGGAGACATCGCCCATGCCACAGATCGACGCCAACGGGATCAAGCTCGAGTACGAGGTCAGCGGTCCGCCGGGCGCGCCGCCGATCCTGCTGGTCATGGGGCTCGGCGCCCAGCTCACGCGCTGGCCCGAGGCGTTCCACACCGCGCTGGTCGACGCCGGGTTCCGCGTGATCCGCTACGATAACCGGGACATCGGCCTGTCGACCCGGTTCGATGCCGCCGGAACGCCAGCGCTGGCGAGCGCCGCGGTGCGCGCCGCGCTGGGGCTGCCGGTCCGGGCGCCATACCTGCTGTCCGACCTGGCGGCGGACGCGGTCGGGCTGCTCGACGCGCTCGGGATCGCCAGCGCGCACGTCGTCGGGGTCTCGATGGGCGGGATGATCGGCCAGATCCTCGCCGCGCAGCACGCCTCCCGGGTGCGCACGCTGGTGTCGATCATGTCATCGAGCGGCGACCGCCGCCTGCCCCAGCCGCACTGGCGCTTGCGCCTGGCGCTGGTCCGCCGCCCGACCGAGACCGATCGCCAGGCCCGGATCGATGGCATCGTCCGGGTGCTCAAGTTGATCGCGAGCCCGGGGTATCCCGCCGACGACGCGGTGCTCCGCGACCAGGTCGCGCGCGACGTCGACCGCAGCTACCATCCGCGCGGCGTCGGCCGCCAGCTGCTCGCCATCCTGGCGTCCGGCAGCCGGGCCGCGATCCTCGGACAGATCAAGGCGCCGACCCTGATCCTGCACGGCGCCGAGGACCCGCTGGTCCCGGTCGCCGCCGCGCACGACCTGCAGCGCCGGATCCCGGGCGCGCGGCTCGAGATCTTCCCCGGCATGGGCCACGACCTGCCGCGCGCGCTGGTCCCCGTGATCACGTCGCGGATCGCCGATCACGTGCGGCGCGCCGAGGCCGCGGCGCCCGGCGTCGTCGGCCATGGATGACCGCGCCCTCGCCGCGCTCGCGGACCGCCTTGCGTCGGTGACCGGCGTCGTGGCCGTGGTGCTCGGCGGCAGCCGGGCGCGCGGCACGCACCGCCCCGACTCCGACCACGATCTCGGCCTGTACTACCGCGGCGGCCTCGACGTCGCGGCGCTGCGCGCCCTGGCCGCCGAGCTGACCGGCGAGCCCTCGGGCGTGCCGCCGGACGTGCCGCCGGGCGTGCCGGCAGAGGCGCCGATCGCGGTGACCGAGCCCGGCGGCTGGGGCCCGTGGGTCAACGGCGGCGCGTGGCTGACGCTCGGCGGCGCGCGCGTCGACTGGATCTACCGCGACCTCGATCGCGTGCACCGGATCTGGGACGACTGCCGGCGCGGCCGTTACGAGATCGGCTTCCAGGTCGGCCACCCGCTGGGCTACTACTCGCATACCTACGCGGGCGAGGTGGCGCTGTGCCGCGTCCTGGCCGACGCCACGGGCGAGCTGGCGGCGCTGCGCGCCGAGACCGAGCAGTACCCGCCGGCGCTGGGCGACGCGCTGGTCGCCGGCCTGTGGGAGGCCGAGCTCTGCGTCCGCGGCGCGCGCTACGGCGCGGCCGGCGCCGACCCGACGTTCGCCGCGGGCTGCCTGTTCCGCGCCGTGGGTGTGATGTGCCACGCGCTGCACGGCCACGCCCGGCAGTGGCTGACCCACGAGAAGGGCATGGTGGCATCGGCCGGCCGGTTGCCGGTCGCCCCGCCCGGCTTTGCCGATCGCGCCCACGCGGTGCTGGCAGCGATCGGCACGGCCCCGGCGCAGATCGCCCACGCCGCGGCCCGCGCCGAGGCGCTGATCGCCGAGATCGCCGAGATCGCCGAGCCCCGGCATCGATCCGACCTCACGGCGGCCGACCCGGCCCGCACGCGGTGAATCCTGGCGTATCGTGTACGTCCGTCCCGGACCGCAAAAGGATTGCCAATGAACCACACTGCTCTCCTGCTGATTGCCGCGTTCGCCGCCGCGATCGCTCCCGCCACCGCCCGCGCCGACAAGGTCTATGCCGCCGGCAAGGGCGCAACCTGGGACTGCAAGAAGGACCCCGTGGTCACGATCAACCACGGCCGGGGGACCTACACGTTTCAGGGCCCGTGCAAGTCGATCAACCTCAACGGCGGCCAGAGCACGGTCCGGATCGAGGACACCGAGGCGCTCAGCATCACCGGCGCGTCCAACACCGTCACCGTCGGACAGATCGACCAGATCAACGTGGTCGGCACCGGCAACAAGGTCACCTGGCGCAAGGCCAAGCACGGTGACAACCCGGGCATCGCCAACGTGGGCGCGAACAACCAGATCGAGCGCGGCGGCGCGGCCGCCGACAAGTAACATAGACGCATTGGTCGGGAGCCATCGAAGCTCGATCGCGCGACGCGGACTCGTAGCGCTACGCGGCGCGGCCCGCGCACCGGCCCTGGATCGGCAGCCGGATCGTGAACGTCGTGCCCTTGCCGACCTCGGTCGTGAACGTCAGCGAGCCGCCGTGCTTCTCGGCGACCACCGTGCGGGCGATCGCCAGGCCCTGGCCGGTGCCGCGGTCGACGCCCTTGGTCGTGAAGAACGGATCGAAGATCCGGCCGCGGATCGCCTCGGAGATCCCCGAGCCGGTATCGGACACCGCGATCACCGCGTCGCCACCGTCGATGAACGTCCGGATCCCGATCCGGCCGCGGGTCCGCCCGTCGGGGTGCAGCTCGGAGATCGCGTGCGCGGCGTTGACGATCAGGTTGAGCACGACCTGGTTGATCTCGCCCGGGTGGCAGCGCACCAGCGGCAGCTCTCCCAGCTCGGTGTCGACGTCGGCGACGTACTTGTACTCGTGGCGGGCGATCGTCAGCGTGCTCACGATGCCCTGGTTGAGGTCGGCGTCGCCCGGCTCCTGGCCGGGGTGGGCGAACGTCTTCATCGACCGGACGATCGACGTGACGCGATCGAGGCCGTCCTGCGCGAGCGCGAGCGCCCCGGGGATCTCGGTCACCAGGTAGTCGAGGTCGGCGGCCTCGGCCGCGCGCTCGGCGGCCTCGGCCGCGGCCGGCGTCGCGTCCCCCGACACCAGCGCGCGTGCGAGCGCCCGGTACGCGGTGATCATCGCGATCAGCTCCACGCTGCCCGACGACACGAACCTGAGGCTGTCGCCGACGAACTGCATCGGCGTGTTGATCTCGTGGGCGACGCCGGTGGCGAGCCGGCCGACCGCCTCGAGCTTCTGGGCCTGGCGCAGCTCGACCTCGGCCTTCTCGCGCGCCGCCATCTCGGTCTGGAGCACGGAGTTGGCCTCGTACAGCCGCGTGGTGCGCTCGAGGACGCGTTGCTCGAGCGCGTGGTTGAGCGCCGCGAGCGACTCGCTCATCGTCAAGCGCTCCGCCTCGGTGCGCTCGAGCCGGTCGATCATCTGGTTGATCGACGCGGCGAGGCCGCCGACCTCGTCGTGCTGGAGCTGCGGGATCCGCGCGATCCGGGACACGTCGCCCTGGTGCGCCACCGCCCGGACCACCTGGGCCATCGCCGCCACGGCCTGGGTGATGCTCGCCGCCATCAGCGATGCGCTGATCGCCGCGAACACGACGATCGCGACGGTGCACATCACCACCGGCGTGACCATGTCGCGGATCGAGATCTGCGATACCTGCGCGCTGAACGCGAAGCTCGCGACGTACGTCGTCGGCGTGATGGCGATCAGCATGCCGAACCAGACCAGGCGGCGGCGCAGCGGCAGCGCCGGCGTGCGTAGCGTGAGCCCGCGCTCGCGCGCGACCATCGAGACCTGGCGTAGACACGGTGTCGCCAGCCAGAACGCGAGCGTGCCGGCGACCGGCAGCGGGCCGGTGACCATCGTGCTCAGGAACAGCACGCCGGCCTCGACGCAGGTGACCTCGCGCACGGTCAAGAGGACCGCGAACGTTGCGCTCCACTCGAGCATCCACAGCCACGCCGCCCAGATCGGCAGGCGGTGCAGCGCCTCACCGGCGCGCTCGATCGTCGCGTCGGCGACCGCGCCCGCGCGATGCTCGCGGCGCCAGGCCCGGATCGGCGCGAGCAGCCGCACGAAGCCGGCGAAGCACAGCGTCGTAAACGGCAGCGCCACGCCGACGTACCAAGCGAGCGTCGTCCAGCGCTCCGCGGCCGTGGCGGCGCCGGCGAGGAACAGGTAGCTGTAGCCGACGAGGCTCTTGAACAGCGCCTCGGCGGCCGCGAATGCCCACAGCATCCGTCCGGGCAACGACGCAGCCTGCCGGTCCACACTCCGTGAATCGCTCGCCCGGACGAAATCTGTAGCCGGTACGCGGCGCCCGCCCGGGGGCGGCCCACGGGCCACTCCGGCGGTAGCCGAGTGTTCCTCGTAGCTTACATGCGGGGCAATGTGCCTCCTGCCGACCTGCGGTCCGGTCCTCGTCGGGACCGCCGCCGGCTCGGGCCACGCGCCACACCACGCAAGTCAACGCGCGTTCACAGCCGGCGGCGCGATGACCAGGCTGCGCGCACTTGCGGCCTGCCCGCCGGCGGTTGCGCCCTCGCGCGTGCTGGCATCTGCCTCGCAGTAGCTCCGGGCATACTCACGCTGCCGGATCTTGACGGACGGCCACGCAGTGTGGGGGGCCACCGAGGCATGCTGCCTCGGTGGCTTTGCTTTTTCGGCGGGGTGCTAGTGTCAAGGCGATGGCTTCGCGCTGGCTCGGTGTCGTCCTCGCAGTCGCGGCGTGCGGTGGCGCGATCGGTCCGTCGTCGCCCGCGGCCGATGGCGTCCGCGCCTACGTCCGCGCGCTGCGCGACAACGACCCGCGCCGGGCCTACGCGCTGCTCTCGGCCGGGACCCGCAAGGAGGTCAGCTTCGACGAGTTCGCGCTGGCCTGGAAGCAGAGCGACAAGGAGCGCGCCTGGCAGATCCGCGTCCTCGAGGACAGCCTCAAGGGCAACCCCGACGTCGGCGAGCGCGCGCTGATCAGCTTCTCGGACGGCAAGCTGGTCCAGCTCGAGCGCGAGGGCAAGACCTGGCGGCTCGAGAACGAGCTGGTGAGCCGGTCGCGCGCCAAGCAGCCGCGCGACGCGATCCGGCTGTTCGCCGAGGCGATCGCCGCGCGCGACATCACCGGCGTGCTCGGCGTCCTGACCCAGCGCCGGCGCGACGGCCTGACCCGCCAGGTCGAGGGCTTCGTCGCCGGCATCGGCAAGCGGATCAACGAGCGGATCGACCAGTTCGGCAACGACCGCGCCGAGCTGCGCTGGGACGAGAACGGGATCCGCTACCGCATCGTCCTGCGCAAGGAGGACGACGAGTGGCGGGTCGACGATATCTACATCCGCCCGGCGCCGCGCGACGACGATGGCGAGAAGACCGAGACCAGCGTGCCCGAGGACTTCTGAACGGCCTGTCCCCGGCCGGCGGGCACGGTCCGCCTCGACCCGACCACAGCGACGGAACGGTCATGATTCGAGCACGGGGGAAAGCG
Organism: Kofleriaceae bacterium; assembly: GCA_036403075.1. Lineage (GTDB taxonomy): Bacteria > Myxococcota_A > Polyangia > Haliangiales > Haliangiaceae > JABFXX01. Next base: position 10,953 of record DASWRS010000013.1, on the reverse strand, counting down.
GCGCGCTGAGCGAAGCCGACCGGCTCGGCCGTCATCGGCCGTCATCGGGCGTCATCGGCCGTCATCGGGCGTCATCGGCCGTCATGGACCTCTCCCCGACGCGTACCTACGGTGACGCGGCCGGCGACGCTTTTGCCGTCTCCGGCGGGAGACACATGGATCGAGAGCAGATATCCCATCGGGCACCGGGCAGACAGAGCTCGACCGGGTCTCGCGACCTCCAGCAGTTGGCGCCCGGCAAGCGCACCCTGACGGAGGGTCTCGCGGTGCAGCGCCGCGCGGCCGGGGCCTCCTCCGGCTCCGAGCTTGCTGCGGGCGGGACCGCGGCATCGGGGCCGCTCGCGCACCTGCTGCCGCCGAGCGATGGTGCGCGGCCGACGCTGCAGATGCTGTTCGGTGGCCTGGGCGCGGCGGCCGGTGAGCGCCGCGACGAGGCGCTGCCATCCGACGGCGGCGGCCAGCCGATGCCCCGGGACGTGCGCGCGAAGATGGAGTCGGGCTTCGGCGCCGACTTCTCGCAGGTGCGGATCCACGAAGGGTCCCGCGCTCCGGCGCTCGGCGCGCGAGCGTACGCACAGGGCACCGACATCCACTTCGCGCCCGGCGCGTACCAGCCGCAGAGCCCCCAGGGGCAGGAGCTGCTCGGCCACGAGCTGACGCACGTCGTGCAGCAGAGCCAGGGCCGCGTCCAGGCGACGACGCAGGCCAAGGGTGTGGACGTCAACGACGACTCGTCGCTGGAGCGCGAGGCCGACGAGATGGGCGCGCGGGCAGCGCGCGACGAGCCGGTGGGTGGCGCGCCCGGTGGCAAGGCGGTGATGACCGGCGCGGCCCAGCGCGCGCCGGTGCAGCGAGTCCTGATCGGCCCGGATGGCATCGAGACGATCGATCCGCAGAACCGCTCCCGCGTACTCGCCTATCTTCGCACGATCGCTCCGCAGGAGCTGATGCTGATCCTCCAGCACATGCAGCAGGAGAACCACAGGAGCAACCGCGAGTACATCCAGATCATCACCAAGATGCTCGCACGAGACGGCGCGCTCAACCAGATCGACGACATCACCCATCAGCGCGGCGGGGTCTGGACCAGCGCGACGGTGTTCTACGAGAAGCAGCCGGTGCACTCGACCCAGCCAGCCCAGGCCGGCGGCCACGACGCGCCCGACCACTACGGGTTCGGGGTGCACGAGGATCATGAATCGTCCATGAGCATCTCGGATAGCGAGGTCTCCACCATCGCTCAACTCGAGCAGTATCTCCCGCGCTTGCTCTCGAACGGCGTGCACACCGGCAGGCGTGTCGATCTCCTGATCACCGGGAACATGGGCCCGTGTGATGGATGCAAGACGAGGTTCACGCGCTTCCTCGCGACGTGCAGGGCCACCTGGCAGTTCGTCAACTTCGAGCTGGAGGTCAACTACACGACCCCGCCGAACGACGTCCGGCGAGGGGGACAAGACACGACCTATGGCGACCACAACGATGGATCTCGCGTCTCGCCGAGCAACCTTCGCTATTATCACAACACCCAGTAGCTCGGTACGATCCGGCCGGCCGGCCCGCGCGGCGCCGGTCAGCTGCGCTTCTTGCCGAAGAACGGCAGGTAGTGGCGCAGGCCGCGCAGCCGCTCGAGCGCCTGGGCGGCGGCACCGCCCTCGCCGGCACGCGGCAGCTCGAGCCGCGGCAGGTCGTCGGGGATCAGCTCGGCCACCGGGGTCGCGTCGGAGATCTCGCCCGCCAGGTTGCCCAGGCCGAGCGCGGCGCGGGCCTCGGTCACGCTGCGCGACAGGACGGTGTGGAGGTCCTTGCGCAGCTGGACCTTCTTGAGCGCGGTGCCGATCTGGCGCGCCATCTCGCGGGTCGAGGGGAACCGGCCGTCGACGTCGGCGCTGAGCGCGCGGTGGATGATCTGGGCGAACGCCGGCGGGACATCGGGCCGCAGCGGCCGCAGCGGCTGGACCATGCAGTCGCGCAGCCGGCAGTAGGTCTCGTAGTCGGTCTCGCCGTCGAACAGCTTGCGCCCGACCAGGGCTTCCCAGAGCACCGAGCCGCACGCGAACTGATCCGACGCCGGGGTCGGGCGGCCGCCGCTGACGATCTCGGGGGCGAGGTACGACATCTTGCCCTTGACGATGCCCGGCTCGGTGGTCTCCTGCGGCCGGTCGGGGGCGAACGCGAGGCCGAAGTCGATCAGCTTGACCATGCCGCGCGTGGTCAACAGCACGTTGTGGGGCGACACGTCGCGGTGGACGATCGGCAGCGGCGCGCCGTCGGACCCGACCCGCTCGTGCGCCGCCGCGAGCCCGCGCAGCACGCCGACGGCGACCGCGGCGACCAGCTCCCAGCGGACCTCGGCGCCACGCGCGACGTGCCACTTGATCCAGCTGCCGAGGTCGACGCCGTCGATCCACTCGAGCACCATGTAGTAGTTGCCACGGTCGTGGACGAAATCGTGGACCTCGGAGATGTTGGGCGACTGCAGCACCGAGCCGACGCGGGCCTCCTCGACGAACATCGCCACGTACTGGGGCTGGATCGCGAGGTTTGCGTGCATCTGCTTGATCGCGACCTCGCGGACGAAACCCGAGTCGCCGCGCACCCGGCCGCGCCAGACGTCGGCCATGCCACCACGGCCTGCGACCTCGAGCAGCTCGTAGCGGCCCCCGATGATCGATCCTGGGCGCGGCTCCTCGGCCATCGAACGGCAAGCATCGCATACAAACCCATCGGGGTTTGCCTGAGCGGGAGGTCATTCACGGCCCGGGGCCCGGATGCTAGATTCTCCTCGATGGGCAGCCCGGAGCTCGACCGCTTCGCCGAGATCGTCTCGCGCGACGACTTCCCGCTCGACCACGCGGCGCTGCTGATCGGCGCCTGGGACTACCCGGAGCGAGACCTCGCCGGCTATCGCGCCCAGCTCGACGAGATCGCGAGCCACGCCGAGCCCGAGGTCGTGCGCGCCAGCGGCGGGATCGGCCGGGCCCGCGCGATCAGCGACTGCCTGTTCGACCAGCTCGGGTTCCACGGCAACGTCGGTGACTACTACGATCCGCGGAACAGCTTTCTGTGCGACGTGCTCGACCGCAAGACCGGCATCCCGATCTCGCTGTCGGTGCTGTACCTCGAGATCTCGCGCCGGGTCGGCGTGCTGGCCCAGGGCGTGAATTTCCCCGGCCACTTCCTGGTCCGGGTCGCGATCGAGGACGCCTGGCTGTTCGTCGACCCGTTCAGCGGCGGCCGCGCGCTCGCCCCCGCCGACCTCGAGGCGCTGCTCCGCCGGACCACGACGCCCGATGCCGTGCTCGAGCCGAGCGTGATCGCCGCGGCGACCAAGCGACAGATCCTCGCGCGCATGCTGATCAACCTCGCCGGGATCTACGGCCGCAACGGCGACCTGCCGCGCTCGCTCGACGTGCTCGAGCGGCTCGCGCTGCTCGAGCCCAACAATCCGAGGATCTCGCGCGATCTGGCGCAGCTCCGCGAGCGCGTCGTCAGCCTCAACTGACGACCTGACGTATAGTCTCCGCGATCATGTCCGAGCCCGGTGATCCATTCTCGGAGCGGTCGGTCGCGCGCCAGCTCGACGACTGCACGTTCTGCCCGAAGATGTGCCGGCACGCTTGTCCGGTCTCGACGGCGAGCGGCCGCGAGACCTACATCCCGCAGGTCAAGATGGACCGCCTGAACCAGCTGCGGCTGGGCCGCGGCCCGTGGACCACCGAGGCCACCGACCCGCTGTGGGCGTGCACCGGCTGCCGGCACTGCACGATGTACTGCGATCACGGCAACGAGCCGGGCCTGGTGCTGTTCAGCGGCCGCGCCGCCGCCGTCGCCCGCGGCGTGTCGCATCCGGCGCTGGCGGGGTATCCCGAGCGGTTCCGCGCCCGCGAGCAGCGGCTCAGCGCCGAGCTCGCCGCGACGTTCGCGCCGCGGCTCGCGACCCAGGGCGAGATCGGCTACTGGCCCGGGTGCGACGCGATCGACAAGGGGGCGTCCGACATCGCCGCGGCGCTCGCGCTGTTCGACCGGGTCGGGCTCGAGGACGTGCGGATCGTCGAGGCGCCGCAGGCGTGCGCCGGCTATCCGCTGCTCGCCGCCGGCCACCGCGATCTGTTCCGCTGGCACGCCGGCCGGGTCGCGTCGGCGCTGCGCGGCTTTGCCCGGGTCGCGATCAACTGCTCGGCGTGCCTGTACGCGCTGCGCGCGCAGTACCCCGCCGAGGGCATCAACCTGCGCACCGAGATCGTCTCGCTCGCCGACCTGCTCGCCCCGGCCGCGGCCAACCTCGCGTGCCCGCTGACCCGGCGCTCGGTCTACTACCACGACCCCTGCTATCACGCGCGCTACAACGGCGTGATCGAGCAGCCGCGCCGCGCGCTGTCCCAGCTCGCCGAGCTCCGCGAGCTGGCGTGGAACAAGACCGACACCGAGTGCTGCGGCGGCGGCGGCCTCCTGCCCAAGACGATGCCGCTGGTCGCCGACCAGATGGCCAAGCGCCGGCTCGCCGAGGTCCAGTCCGCGGGCGGCGGCATGGTCGTCACGTCGTGCGCGACCTGCACGTTCATGCTCAAGCGCAACGCGCCGCCGTCGGTCGAGGTCGCCAACCTCGCCACCGCGATGGCGCAGCTGTCCGAGACCCCGTTCGCGCTGCCGGAGGCCGCGACCGACGACGACGCCTGATGGCGCACTCCTGACGACATGCACCCAGGCGGGCCCTGGGCCGACTGCGCCGGCGGTCCCGCGAGGATCTGCTGTATACCCGGTGGGCAGAGACCCGAGGTCATGAGCCACGAAGCGATCGCGGATGTCTCGACAGCCGTCGGGTCGACCGAGGGCGTGGAGCCTCCGGACCTGGTCCCGGCGTTGACGATCGTGTCGCATGCGTCTGCGCACCGCGCCGGCGAGCGGTTCGTGTTCGAGCGCCGGGAGCTGGCGCTGTCGCGCAATGCGCCGGACTTCACGGCGCCGGGCCGCAACGTCGGTGTGCCGCTCGACGACCCGTTCGTGAGCCGCAGGCCGATCCGGTTCGTGCGCGGGCCCGACGGCGTGCGGGTGATCGTCGACCCGGGCGGTACGCCGGTGATCGCGGGCTCGCCGGTGGACGGCAGCAAGACCTTCGCCATGGCCGACCTCGTGCACGGCGTGCCGGTCGAGCTCGCCGATCGTGTGGTGCTGCTCCTGCATCTGATCGATCGCAAGGTGGGCGACACCGCCGATCCGCTCGGGATGGTGGGCACCAGCGCGGGGATCCGGCGGGTGCGCACGGCGATCGAGCGGATCGGCGACCTCACCGTGCCGGTGCTGATCCGCGGCGAGACCGGGACCGGCAAGGAGCTGGTCGCGCGCGCGATCCACGACCGGAGCCCGCGACGCGACGGCCCGTTCGTCAGCGTCAACCTGGGCGCGATCTCGCGCGAGCTCGCGCCCGCCGAGCTGTTCGGCGCTACCCGTGGCGCATTCACCGGCGCGTTGCGCGATCGCGAGGGCCTGTTCCGCACCGCCCACGGCGGCACGCTGTTCCTCGACGAGCTGGGAGAGGCCGCGCCCGAGATCCAGGTGCTGCTGCTCCGCGTGATCGAGGCCGGCGAGTTCTACCCGGTGGGGGCGGACCGGCCGATCGCGACCCACGTCCGGCTGATCGCGGCGACCGACGCCAACCTCGAGGACCAGATCCAGCGCGGCCAGTTCAAGGCGCCGCTGCTCCACCGGCTCGCGGGCTTCGAGCTCCAGCTGCCGCCGCTGCGCGAGCGGCGCGAGGACATCGGGCTGTTGTTCTATCACTTCGCGCGCGAGGAGCTCGACGCGATCGGCGAGCGCCACCGGCTGTCGCCGCAGGATCCCTACGCCCCGCCGTGGCTCCCCGCGCAGATCGCGGCGCAACTGGTGCGATGTGGGTGGGATGGCAACATCCGGCACCTGCGAAACGTGACCCGACAGCTCGTGATCGGGAGCCGCGGTCTGCCGCGGGCGCGGCTCGATCCACACCTCGCCGACCAGCTCGCCGTGACGCCGGCCGGCAGCGGGTCGCTCCCGGTGCCGCCGCGGGCCGACCCGGGGAGCGATGCGCGGCGCAGGCCGTCGGAGGTGACCGAGGCCCAGCTGATCGACGCGCTCCGGGCGTGCTCGTGGGACCGCAAGGCCGCGGCGGACCGGCTACGGATCCCGCGACCGTCGATCTATGACCTGATCGACCGATACCCCAACATCCGGACCGTCGGCGACCTCGACGCCGACGAGATCACGCGGTGCTTCCAGGACTGCGCCGGCGACCTCGACGCGATGGTCGCGCAGCTCCAGGTCTCCCGGCACGCGCTGGTCCGCCGGCTCCGCGATCTCGGCCTCGCAAGCCGAGGTCGGCCCGGCAGCCGAGGCGACCATGAATAACCGACCGATCCACGGCAACGCCACTCGTTGATTGCGATCGCACTCTGGGCTCGCCGCCATTGCGCCGACCCTTTCATCCCCGCGAGCCCGGGCCACCCAACCCGCCGCGCTCCCTCGAGTGGCGTTGCCCTCATAGAAACTCGTATTGGCCGCCGGGCCACTCGGCCGTTTCCACTCCGGCCTTCCGCGGATCAACGGCTTGCGCGGGACCGCCACGTCCCCGTCGCGTCGACGTGTCGACCCCGGCGGTCGACGTGTCGAACGTGTTGCGGCCGGTTCTGCGGCACGTTCACTTATCGATACAGCCGGTCTTCGAAACCACAGTACCAGGCTGGCACATCGATTGTACGTCCCCTCCACGTGCGCTGTCGGGGATCAGGAGCGCACTGGGGACCCAAACCAGGCAATCTCGCCGATCGATCTCTTTTCAAGTAACGATAAGGACCGTCGTCATGTCACCGAGTCAGCCGCTACGCAAAGTCACTGTTGCCTATATCAAGTCGCCCGATGTCACCGTCGCGATCAGCTCTGCCGGGAATGTCAGCGTCAACGCTGCAACAACGTCTCCAACGTCGTTGCTGTACGTGAGCGCGGCGGGAACGTTCACGGGGATCTGTCTCCGTAAGAGCCCGGGTACCTGCGCGTGTACCCAGGTCGTCGGCGTGAACAGCGGCCATATCACCGCCAGCGCTTCGGCCTACACGATCAAGCCCGGGGCCGAAGGATCGGGCGAAATGCTCTACAAGATCGTGCCGATCGACGGCGCCGTCCTGGCGTTCGGGAGCACCGGCGACATTCGCGTCGGGACCGGCAGCTGATCACGGGGCGGCGGCGAGCCGCTCCGCCCGCGCGGCGTGACCTGCCCAGGCGTGGCCGAGCGCGGGATTGATCGCGCGCGCCCGGGCGAAATCCTCGCCGGCACGCGTCGCTCGTTCGCGCCGCTGCGCCGCCTCGGGCAAGATCTCGGCCTGTACGAGCGTCAAGCTCGCCCGCAACACGAGAGCATCCGGCCAGGAAGGGCGGCGGTCCAGCACTTGCGCCGCCAGCGCAAGCCCCTGCGTGAGCAACGGGCCAGGCTGGCCACCCATGTCCCGCTGAACCACTGCCCATGCGCGATAGAACTGGCCAAAAGCGATCTGCGTGTCCTGGTTCTCGGGATCCAGGGCGATCGCCTTGCCGAATGCTTCCGCCGCCGCCGTGAACTCGTCCGCCTTGCCGTGGCCGAGGCGGGCATGGAGCCGTGCGGTGAGGGCGCGCGTCTCTGCGAGGTAATGCTGCGACTGCGCGTCGTTCGGGTGCTTCTCGACCGCCGTGCGGCTCACGCTCGACGCCCGCTCGAGGCTTGGCTCGGGATCGCGTTCGTGGTCCAGGTCGTACGCGGCCGCGAGGGTGTTTGCCATGGCCAGATCTGCCAGGAACGCCGGCTCGTCCGGGTTGCGCTCGATCGCCTGGTTCAGCGCGTCGACGGCCGCACCGATATCGGGGCGCGGGTCCTGCCCCCGAGCGAGCTGATAGGCCGCGCGCTGGACGAGCGCCTCGCCGACGTTGCCGTAGCCATATTGCTGTTCGGGAGCATGGTCGATGGCCTGCGCGAACGCCGCCAGTGCCTCGTCGAGCAGCGGTTCGGGCTTCTCGCCCTGGTCCCATGCCAGCTTCGCCCGGTCCAGCAGGACGAGGCCGAGGCCATTGTGGAGGTGCGGATTCTCGGACTTGATGCGGAGCCCTCCGCGGTATGCCTCGCAAGCTCGCCTCAGATCCGGATCGGGATCGATCCCGCGAGACTGCTTCCTCTGGGCGAGCCGGTGATAGATCTTGCCCTCGTAGAAATACGGCACGTAGTGCTCGCGGTTGATCGTCCGCGCTCGGTCGAGCGCAGCGATCGCCCGTTGCAGGTCGCCGTCCGGATCCGTGGCCCGCGGCTGCAACGCTCGACGGAACAGCTCACTCCCGAGATTGATCCATGCCTCGTGCATCCGGTCGTCGAGCTGGAGCGCCCTGGTATATGCAGCGATCGACTCCCCGCGATTCACCTGTGCATCCACGCCGACGCGTTCCTGGTAGTCAGCCCACACCGAGAACACGAGGCCGCGATCGTGATGGTAGGGGGCGTCTCGATCCTTCAGCGGAATGCCATTGGACGTCGCGAGCGCCTTGCGCAGCTGCTCTCGCGGATCCTGATTGCGAGCGTTCCGAAAATTTCCCCACTGCCAGTAGATCTCGGTCGTCTCCTGCTGGGCCTGTGGCCTGACCGGCGACACGATCACGGCGCGTCGCGCATCCTCGAGCGCCTTCCCGAGCAGCTCCTCCACATCCAGCCCCAGGCCCGCCTGGTGCTCTGCCAGGCGCCGCCGGATGCGGGCCTCGAGCACGAGCGCCTCGTAGTGGTCCGGGTCGGTTGCGAGTGCGTTCGCCGTGGCCGCGAGCGCCCGATCGCACGGCGGCATCGCGTCGCCGTGGCCGTAGAGCTCCATCGCCATTGCCTCGTACTCGAGATCGCCCAGGGAGGTGTACACCGCCGGTACGCTCTCCCCGATCGCGGCGGCCGCGGCATAGGCCGTGCGGCCGGCCTCGAAGTCGCGCCGCGCGGGATCGCTCTTGCCCTGGTGGCGAGACGCGAGCGCCCGCGCCAGCAGGATGTCGCCGCGCAGCTCCGGCGCCTCGTAGAACCACGACAGGCCACCGCCGAGCTTGTCGAGCTGCTGTAGCGCCTCGTCGAAGCGCCCCTCGTAGTAGGCGACGAGCGCGGCGACGTACGCCTGCGACGGCACCTCGGCGCCATGGCTCTTGCGGAGGTAGCCGAGCGCCGGCTCGCGGTACTGCTTCTCGATGACGCGCTTCCGCGCCTCGCGCGGATCCTTGTCCTTGATCCGCTCGGCCGCGAGCAGGTTCTGCCGGTAGAGGTGGCCCAGTGCCAGCGCCAGCGCGTACGCGACCTGGGGCTCATCGAAGTCCGACTGCCACGCGATCTCGAGCTCCCGCTGCGCCTGCGCATCGTCATCGAGCGCGAGGTAGCCGCGGCCGAGCGCGTAGTGCCCGGGGCCGGCTGCGGCCGCACCAGCTCGATCGATGTCCTGCCGGATCTCGTCCATCCTCGCGCGGATCGCGACGCGGTCGCCCCGCAGATCGTGCCGCGGCGACAGCGCCGAGTAGCGCGCCATCGCGTCGATCCGCTCGACCTTCTCGGTGAACCGGCGCGCCAGGCGCTCGCGCTCGGCAGCCTGAACGCGGGTCTTGATTCCCCAGCCCACGGCGACCAGCACCAGGACGAGCGCCACCGCGCCCGCGATCACCAGCCGCCGGTGCTTGGCGATCCGCTTGCGCGTCCGGTACCAGGCGCCGGCCGGCCGGGCGAGCACCGGGTCGCCGTTCATGAACCGGCCCAGGTCGTCGGCCAGCGCGCGCGCCGAGTCGTAGCGCGCGGAGCGGTCCTTCTCGAGGCACTTGACCAGGATGGCCTCGAGATCGATCGGGATGCTCGGATCGATCGCACGTGGCGCCCGCGGCTCGGTCGCGACGAGGTTGTGGATCACCTCGGCGACGGTATCGCCCGCGATCGGCGGCTGCCCCGTGATCAGGTGGTAGAGCGTCGCGCCGAGGCTGTAGACGTCCGCCCGCCGGTCGAGCTTCGCCGCGGCGCCGTGCGCCTGCTCGGGCGCCATGTAGCGCGGCGTCCCGAGCAGCGTCCCGCTCTGCGTGGTGCCGGCCTCCTGCGCCGAGCGCGCCAGCCCGAAGTCCATCACGTACGGACGGATCTCGCCGTCGTCGGTTCGCTCGACCATGATGTTCGACGGCTTGATGTCGCGGTGGATGATGCCCTCGCGGTGGGCCTCATGGATGCCCTCGGCGGCGCCGCGGACCAGCATCACCTTCTGCTCGAGCGTGAGCTCGCCGGCGAGCTGACCGAGCTGCTCGCCGGCGATGTACTGCATCGCAATGTAGACCTTGCCGTCGACCTCATCGACGTCGTAGACCTTGCAGATTCGCTCGTGGGTGACCTTGGCCTGGTTCCGGGCCTCGGAGATCAGCCGCCGGACGTGCTCGGCGTCGTTGCCGCGCACGAACTTGATCGCGACCTCGCGCCGCAGCCGCACGTCGGTCGCGAGGAACACCATGCCCATGCCGCCCTGGCCGAGGAACCGCACGCTGGCGTAGCGATCCCAGGCCGCCACCGGAAACACCGGCTCGTCGGACGCGCGCGGCGCGACCTGCATCGTGTGGGTGCTCGCGGACGCGTCGTGGCCCGCCGCGCGCACCGCGGGATCGTTGAGCGCCTGGGCGCGGAATGACTGCAAGCTGTCATCGGTCAGCCGGCCCCGCGCGACGAGCAGCGCGAGCGGGCTCTGGTTCTTGTGCCGCGCCTCCTCGCCCAGCGCCTCGGCCTCCGTCCGGGACAGCACGCCCTCGGCCACCGCGATCCGCAACTCCACCTCACGCAGGTCGGGCATCGTGCACAGCATACGCTCCATGCTCCAGGCGACGCCTCACACCGCCTCGCGACAACAATTCCACACGCGCCGTCGATCGCGAATCGCGCGCCGCGGATCGCGGCAGTGTATTCCGAGGTAGCGC
>DASWRS010000012.1:0-31698 GCA_036403075.1 Kofleriaceae bacterium | reverse complement strand
CGGCGCGGTAGTCCACGACCTATCTCCGTCATCCGACCCGCGAGGCCCGATCACGATGCGACTGAGGCCCGGCCACTACACCTTTCACCTGAGCGAGCAGGTCGTCGTGGGCGACAAGATCACGTGTGTCACCCGCCAGGGCGACGCGGCGGGGGGCGGACTCGTTGGGAAGCCCGGTCACCTCGTTGGATCGTCAACGGGATTCACGCTCACGGTGTCGATGGATGGTTGGGTGACGATCTTGTGCCCGGCACACCGTGCCGTGATGTAGCCCGCGCGCAACCAGGTCAGCAGGACATAAGCCTGCCCGGGATGTCCGGGTGCGCGCCCGATGTGTAGCGACGGGGCCAGGTTCGCTCAGCCAGGTTGAAGCGGATTGTCGCGCCTCTGCCGGGTCGTGCGGGACCGATTCGGCAATGGGTCGCCGCCTCGGTGCGCAGCGACGTGCGGCGCTGCTTTCGGTCGGCGGCCGGCGATCCGACGATACTGGCGCGATCGTGATACCCGGCCCGTCGACCTGGGAGACACAGTGCTTCGTCTCCGCCGCAATCACCGGCACCTGCGCGGTCCTCGTGATAACCGCCGGCATCAGCCGCCGGTTGGGCGGCACGTCACGCGTGCGGCAGCTGCTGATCGCATCCACCGCTGCGCTGATATTCCTGATCGCGCTGACGCTGGTCTTCATGGCCGCAGAACCGTGTGCCCAAGGCCCGGCATGAACACCGCGGCGAGACCCGTTCGCGGCCGGCGGGTACTCGCACACCGGCGCTGACGGCAGCGTAGGCTGGCGCGATGCTGCGCCACCCGCGCTACACCCGCGAGCGGATCGCCCAGGTGGGCGAGCGGATGCGCGCCATGATCTGGCACGACCGCCGGCCGCCCGACGTGCTGGCCGTCGCCGGGCCGGTCGGCCGCATCCCGCGTGAAGAGGCGGAGGCGCTGGAGTACCGGCCCTGCCCGCTGGGTGCGCAGTTCGGGCCGCTATGGGCGACCTACTGGTTCCGCGTGGAGGCGACCGTCCCCGAGAGCTGGTCCGGCAGCCGGGTCGACCTGCTCTGGGTCAGCCACAGCGAGGCGCAGCTGTGGGACGGGGACCGTCCCGTCCAGGGGCTCAACACCAGCCCCGACGGCGCGCGGCCGGACGCGCTGGTGCTCGACACGGCGACCGGCGGAGAACGGCTCGACCTGCGCGTCGAGCTGGCCTGCAATGGCCTGTTCGGCCAGCTCGAGCGGCCCTACGCCAGCCTCGAGCCGGTGGTTCTCGACCGCTGCGAGATCGCGCGGTTCGACGAGCGTGCCTGGCGGCTGTTCCACGACTTCGACCTGCTCCGCGCCCTGGAGGCCGATGCCGCCGCCGGGCTCGACGAGTCGTGGGCCGGCGAGCTGCTGCACGAGCTGAACCGCGTCTGCAACGTCTGGGTCGAGGGCGACCCGGCCCGCTGGGACGACGCGGCCGCGATCCTGGCGCCCCTGCTCGCCCGAACCACCGCCGAACGGGTGCACGAGGTCTCGGCGATCGGCCACGCCCACCTCGACACCGCCTGGTTGTGGCCGCTGGCCGAGACGCGCCGCAAGGCGCTGCGCAGCTTCAGCTCGCAGCTGGCGTACATGGAGCGCTACCCCGAGTTCCGCTTCGCCTGCTCCCAGGCGGTTCACTACGACTGGATGCGGCGTGACCATCCCCGGCTGTACGAGCGGATCCGGGAGCGGATCGGGGCGGGGCAGTGGGTGCCGGTCGGCGGCACCTGGGTCGAGCCCGACTGCAACCTGCCCTCGGGCGAGTCGCTGGTGCGGCAGTTCCTGCACGGGCAGCGGTTCTTCGAGCGTGAGCTGGGCGCGCGCTGCACCGAGTTCTGGAACCCCGACGTGTTCGGGTACAACGGCCAGCTTCCGCAGCTCATGCGCGGCGCGGGGATCGGGCGCTTCCTGACCCAGAAGCTCTCGTGGAACCGCTTCAACCCGCCGCCGCACCACACCTTCACGTGGCAGGGGATCGACGGGTCCGAGGTGCTGGCCCACTTCCCGCCGGCCGACACGTACAACGCCACGGCGGACGTCGCCGAGGTGCGGGCCGCGGCGCGGAACTACCGTGACCACGACCGCTCGCGACGGAGCCTGCTCGTCTTCGGCCACGGAGACGGCGGCGGGGGGCCGACGCCGTCCATGCTCGAGCGCCTCCGGCGCATGGAGGACCTCGAGGGGCTGCCGCGGGTGCGCCAGCAGACGAGCGCCGAGTTCTTCGAGCTGCTCGAGGCCGACCTCCGCGATGCGCCGGTGATCGTCGGCGAGCTGTACTTCGAGTACCACCGGGGCACGTACACGACGCAGGCCGCGGTCAAGCTCGGCAACAGAGCGGGGGAGCGGGCCCTGCACGACGCCGAACTGCTCGCCGTCGTGGCGGCGGTCGAGCACGGGGCGGAGGTGCCGCACATGGAGCTGCACCGGCTCTGGGAGCTTCTGCTGCTCAACCAGTTCCACGACATCCTGCCCGGATCCAGCATCGGCGAGGTCTACGAGGATGCTGCGCGCGACCACGCCGAGGTGCGCGACGGCGCCGAGCGGATGATCTCGTCGTCCCTGGCGGCCCTGGGGGGAGACGCCGCGCCGGCGCCGCTCAACACGGTCGGCTGGCCGCGGTCCCAGGTCGCCGAGCGGCCGGACGGCGCGCTGGCGTTCGTCGAGGCGCCGCCCTACGGGATCGGCGCCGAGGCCGCGGCGCCGGACAGCGTGCGCGTCGCAGAGGAGGCCGACGCCGTGGTGCTCGAGAACAGCGCTCTCCGAGCAACCATCGGCCGCGACGGCCGGCTGCGATCGCTGGTGCTCCGGCAGGGCGGGCGGGAGGCGCTGACGACCCCCGGCAACGTCCTCCAGCTCTACGACGACCGGCCCACCGAGCACGAGGCGTGGGATGTGGATCCGTTCCACCTGGAGACGGTGCGTGACGCGGGCCCTGCCTCGGGGTGCGAGGCACGGGGCGGCGGGCTCCGTGGCGAGGTGGAGCTGACGTACCGCATCGGGCGGGCAAGCAGCATGCGGCAGACGGTGCGGCTCGACGCGGGGGCCCGCCGGCTGGAGTTTCACTGCACGGTCGACTGGCAGGAGCGCCGGACCATGCTGAAGGTGCTGTTCCCGGTCGCCGTTCGCAGCATGACCGCGACCTACCAGATGCAGTTCGGCACGGTCGACCGGCCGACGCACTACTCGACCAGCCACGACCTGGCGCGGTTCGAGGTGCCTGGACACCGGTTCGCCGACCTGTCCGAGCACGGCTTCGGGGTGTCGCTGCTGACCGACTGCAAGTACGGGTACTCGACGCACGGCGGCGACATGCGGATCAGCCTGCTGCGGTCGACGTCACACCCCGATCCACAGGCCGACCGCGGCGAGCACCGATTCGCCTACGCGGTGATGCCCCACGCGGGCGGCTGGCAGGAGGCCGGGGTCGTCGGAGAGGCGGCGCTGTTCGAGACGCCGCTGCGCTGGCTGCCCGGTGGGTCGCCTCCGCGGTCATGGTTCTCGGTCGACGATCCGAATCTCGTGCTGGACACGGTCAAGCCGGCCCACGACGGCGAAGGCGCGGTGCTGCGGCTCTACGAGGCGCACGGGGCGCGAGGGACGGCCCGCGTGCATGTGCCGGCCGCCTTCACCGCGGCCGTCCGGTGCAACCTGCTCGAGGATCCAGAGGAGCCGCTCGGGGTGCACGACGGCGTCGTAGAGGTGGCCTACCGTCCACGGGAGATCGTGAGCGTTCTCCTGAGCGATCAGCCGATCGCGGCGCCGCTCTCGGCGTCGAACAGGTAGATCCGCTCGAGGTCGACGCCCACCCGCGCCGGCCGACCCTCCTCGAGCTGCGCCTTGCGGTCGAGCCGCGCCGTCAGCTGAGCGCCGCCGCCATTCCCGGCGAACGTGAGGTAGGCAACCAGCTCCGAGCCGAGCGACTCCAGCCGCACGACGTCGACGTCGAGCGCGGCGTCGCCGCGGCCCTCGGCGTGGATGTCCTCCGGCCGGATCCCGACGGTGACCGGGCCGCCGACGCGGTCGCCCAGTCCCGGCCGGTCGCCCAGCGCCAGCATCGAGCCGGCGACCGCGACCGCGACGCCGTCACCATCCCTCTCGACCGTTCCCGGCACGAGGTTCATGGACGGCGAACCGATGAATCCCGCGACGAACGCGTTCACCGGCCGGTCGTAGACCTCGTCCGGCGTTCCCAGCTGCTGGAGCACGCCGTCGCGGAGGATCGCGACCCGGTCGCCCATCGTCATGGCCTCGGTCTGGTCGTGCGTGACGTACAGGGTTGGGGCTGCGATCCGGCGCTGCACGCGGATGATCTCGCCCCGCATCTCGACGCGGAGCTTCGCGTCGAGGTTCGAGAGCGGCTCGTCCATCAGGAAGGCGGCGGGCTCGCGGACGATCGCCCGGCCCATCGCGACGCGCTGGCGCTGGCCGCCCGACAGCGCCGCCGGGCGCCGCTCGAGCAGGGGCTCGAGGCC
Organism: Kofleriaceae bacterium; assembly: GCA_036403075.1. Taxonomy (GTDB): domain Bacteria; phylum Myxococcota_A; class Polyangia; order Haliangiales; family Haliangiaceae; genus JABFXX01. The sequence continues at coordinate 27,208 of DASWRS010000012.1, read as the reverse complement.
GAGGGTCCGGGCCACCGCGGTCACCCGCTGGTCGCGCTCGGGGCGGCGCACGCCGCGCATCCGCAGCCCGAACGCCATGTTCTTGCGCACGGTCATCCGGGGGTACAGCGCGTAGCTCTGGAACACCATCGCGATGTCGCGGCGCTGCGGCAGCTCGTTGGTGACGTCGTCGTCGCCCAGGAACACGCGGCCCGAGGTCACCTCCTCGAGGCCGGCGATCATGCGCAGCACGGTGGACTTGCCGCAGCCCGATGGGCCGACCAGCACGACGAACTCGCCGGGCGTCACCGCGAGATCGAGCGCGTGGACCGCGTCGACGCCGCCGCGAAACCGCTTGCCGACCTTCTCGAGCCGGATGCCGGCGGCCGGGCGGCGCGGCAGGGCCGGAGCGGCGGCAGCGCTGGCGCCGGGAGCAGGGGCGGTGGTTTCGGTCACTGGGTCATCCCTTGAGCGCGCCGGCCATGAGGCCGCGCATGAAGAACCGGCCGAGCAGGATGTAGACCAGCAGGGTCGGCAGGCAGGCCAGGAGCGCGCTGGCCATGGCCTCGTTGAACGGCACCGCCTGGCTGCCGGCGATGTTGTTGAGCGCCACGGTGATCGGCCAGCGCTCCTTGGTGGTCAAGAGCACGCCGAACAGGAAGTCGTTCCACGCCGAGGTGAACTGCCAGATCATCGCGACCGCGAACGCCGGCGGTGCGACCGGCAGCGCGACGAACGCGAACGTGCGCAGCATGCCGGCGCCGTCGACCTTGGCCGCCTCGATCAGCTCCTCGGAGATCCCGGCGAAGTAGCTGCGGAAGATCAGCGTGGTGATCGGCAGGCCGTAGATGACGTGGACCAGGACCAGGCCGGGGATCCCGCCGCGCAGGCCGGTGGCCGACATGGTCTGGAACATCGGGATCAGCACGGCCTGGTACGGGATGAACATGCCGAACAGGATCAGCGCGAACACGAAGTCGGCCCCGGGGAACCGCCACTTCGCGAGCACGAAGCCGTTGGCGGCCCCGAGCACCGACGACAGGATGCTCGCCGGCAGCGCCATCAGCACGCTGTTGGTGAACCCGTCGCGCAGCTTGGGCCAGACCAGGTGGAAGTTGTCGAGCGACAGCGTGTGCGGCCACTGCCACATCCGCACGACGCTGACCTCGCTGGGGCTCTTGAGCGCCGTGACCAGCAGCGCGTACACCGGCATGAGGAAGAAGCAGGCGAGCGCGAACAGCACCAGGTAGCGCACGGTCGTGACGTACGGCGCCCAGCGCGAGCGGATCCGGCCGTCGTCGCGGCCGCGGCCTCGGTCGCCTCCGGGCTCGGCGACGGCGGTCACCGCGTGCGCTCCGCCCGGACCGCGTACCAGATGTACGGCACGATCACGGTCGCCACGCCGGCGAGCAGCAGCGCGGCGATCGCGGCGCCGCGCGCGTAGAACCCGCCGTCGAACGTCGTGAACCACATGTAGAGCGCCGGGGTGTCGATCTTGATGTTCTTCTGGTCCATTGCATAGAACAGATCGAAGGTCTTCAGCGAGATGTGCGCCAGGATCACCACGGCGCTCATCAGCACCGGCAGCAGCATCGGCCGGACCACGTGCCAGAACACCTTGGGCTCGGAGGCGCCATCGACCCGCGCGGCCTCGCGGAGCTCCTCGGGGACGCCGCGCATGCCGGCGAGGAACAGCGACATGACGTAGCCGGATAGCGACCATCCGGCGGGCAGGGCGATCGCGGCGATCGCCCAGCGCGACTCGGACTTGAACCAGTTGCTGCGCCACGACTCCAGGCCGGCGTCGACCAGCAGCTTGTTGATCCCGGTCGTGGACTCGCCGCCGCCGTTGTCGAGCAGCCAGCGCCAGATGATCGCCGTGGCGATGAACGAGATCGCCATCGGGAACAGGTAGACGCTGCGGAACACGTGCTCGCCGGCGACGCCGCGGTCGAGCAGGACCGCCATGAAGAAGCCGACGGCGAGCGAGCCGGCGACGAACACCAGGGTGAACAGCGCGATGTTCGGGACGTCGTAGTGGGTGAACCGCACGTCGTCGAACAGCTGGGTGTAGTTGGTCAGGCCGACGAAGTCATGCGCCGGCACCAGCCCGCGCCAGCTCGACAGCGACACGCGGATGTTCCAGCCCAGGAAGCCATAGACGAACACCGCGAGCACGAGGAGCGACGGCAAGATCAGGAGGAGCCCCGGTCCCCAGGCGCGGATCCGTCGCATCATTGTGACCCTGGATGTGATCCTGGATGACACCGGCCGCGCGCGGTTACTTGGTCGCCGCGTAGGCCTTGGCGACCGCGGCGGCAAAGCCGGCCGAGTCGCGGTTCTCGACGAAGATCCCGAGCGCGGTGTCGATCTCGGAGCCCAGGGCGTTGTTGGCGACGACGCCGTGGGCGAGCGAGCCGACGATCTTGGTCGCCGGGTCCTGCCAGTCCTTGAGCGCGGTCGCCAGATAGCCCTGGTACTTCGCCTTGTCGGCGTCGGTCCGCGCCGGGACCGAGCCCTTCTGCGGGTTGAACAGGTCCTGGCCCGAGACCGAGCCGCACTCGATCAGCCACTTCTCGGCGGCGGCGCGGTGCTTGGCGCCGACCGGCAGGGTGAACGAGTCGGACAGGAAGTCGTAGACTCCGGCCGACCCGGGCGTGGCGGCCACGTCGTAGTCGGTCTTGAACGCCAGCTTCTTGGCCCGGCCCCAGTAGCCGTCGAGCCAGTCGCCCATGACGGTGTACACCGCGGTGCCATCGGTCACGCGGTCCGCCGCGGGCTGCCAGTCGGGCGCGGACGACTTGATGTCCGAGACCGAGAGCACCTGCTTGAACATGTCGAGCGCGGCGGTGACCTCGGCCGACTTCCAGTCCGTCTTGCCGTTCCACAGCCCGGTGTACTTGTCGGGCCCGAGCTCGCCGAGCAGCACGGTCTCGAGCAGGTGCTTCTGGGTCCACTGCGGGCCGATCGCGAGCGCGGTCTTGCCCTTGGCCTTGATCGTCTTGGCCTGGGTCATGAACTCCTTCCAGGTCTTCGGCGGGCCGGCGATCCCGAGCGCCTGCAGGGTCTTGGGCACGAACCAGATCAGGTTGGCGCGGTGGATGTTGACCGGCACCGAGTAGATCTTGCCCTCGATCGTGATCGCGTCGAGCAGGCCCTTGGGCAGCTTGTCGTTCCAGCCCTGCGCGCCGTACAGCGGGGTCAGGTCCTCGACCTTGCCCGCCTTGATGTCGTCCGCGAGCTCGAGGCCGGCGTGGCGCTGGTAGGAGTCCGGCGGGTTGCCGGCCTGCAGGCGGTTGGCCAGGATCGCCTTGGCGTTGGTGCCGGCGCCGCCGGACACCGCGGCATTGACGACCTCGATCGACGGATTCTTCGACTTGAAGTCGGCGATCATCGCGTCGAGGCCTTCCTGCTCGCCCGCGCCGGTCCACCACGAGAACACCTCGACCTGGTCCTTGGCGGGCTCCTTGGGGGCTTCCTTGGGCGGCGCCGCGGCGGGGTCCTTGGCGGCCTCTTTGGGAGCCTCCTTGGCCGGCTCCTTGGCCTTCGAGCACCCGGCCACGCCGGCCACGCCGATCAGTGCGGCGGCGAGGCTCACGACGATCTGATTCATTCGCTGTCTCTGCATCGAGCAACCTCCGGCAAAGCGCACACGAGCTACGTGAGGACACCCGGACGATGCTCTGACGATGCCGTCGTGTCAATCCGCCCGGCCCGCGGTCCGCGGCCACCGTGCGCCGCCACCACAGCGATCTCGCCTGAACCGGGCCCGGCTGGCGCCCGGACGCCGCCGCCGCCGCCCGGGCCGGCATGACGCGGAGTTTTCCGCGTCCGGATGACAACGTTGTCATCCGGCTTACGCCTCACGTCGCGGTCGACGATGTGTGTCGCAAGTCCCGCGCACGGGATCGTTGCTATTCACGCGACCGCGGACTCAAGATGCACCACCGACTGGCGCAGCCCTGGATCTCCGGGTGCGTGCGCGAGCCTCAACCCGCATCGAGAGGTGACCTGTGCGTGAACTTCGAAGTCAAGCGGTGATCGCGTTCGTCCTGGGCTGCGGCGCCTGCGCGTTCCAGCCCGACGAGCGCGATGTCACGCCGAACGCCGTGCCGAGCAGCGCGGAGCTCGACGCGACGCTCAACCTGACACAGCACGTCAATCCGTTGATCGGCACCGACGACAGCAACTCGCCCAATCCGGTGCCCGGGGGCGCGGGCGGCAGCACCTATCCGGGGGCGGTCCTGCCGTTCGGGATGGTGCAGCTCGGCCCGGACACGCCGAGCGCGTCGCCGTCGGGCTATCGCAACCGCGATACCACGATCGAGGACTTCAGCCTGACCCACTTCGATGGCGCGGGCTGCCCCAACAACGAGGACCTGAACATCCTGCCGATCACCGGCGCGCTCGGCGCCTCGCCGGGCACGTCGTGGACCAGCTACGCATCGGCCTACACCAAGGCCAACGAGGCGGCGGTGGCGGGGTTCTACCGCACCGTGCTCGATCGCTATGCCACCACGGTCGAGCTGACCGCGACGCTGCGCACCGGCGTGTTCCGGGTCACCTATCCGGCGACCGCGACCGCGCAGGTCCTGATCAACACCAGCCGCAGCGCGACCGGGAGCCGGAGCGGGTCGGTCACGATCTCGGGCTCGACGATCACGGGCCAGCTGACCGCGGGCGGGTTCTGCGGCTCGTCCAAGACGTTTCCGATCTTCTTCGCGATCGCGTTCGATCGGGCGCCGACCGCGCACGGCACCTGGTCCGGCGGCACGATCTCGAGCGGCTCGGGCTCGACCAGCGGAGTCAACACCGGCGCGTTCGTCACGTTCGACACCCGATCGAGCCCGGTCGTCCAGTTCGCGGTCGGGCTGTCCTACGTCAGCGCGGCCAACGCGACCCAGAACCTCAACGCGGAGAACCCGAGCTTCGACTTCGCCGCCCGCCGGACCGCGGCGGACAGCGCGTGGAATGCGATGCTCAACCGGGTCCAGGTCACCGGCGGCGCCGCGGCCGATCTCCAGAAGTTCTACACCGCGCTGTATCACGTGTTCAGCAGCCCCAATGTCGCGAGCGACGTCAATGGCCAGTACCGCGGCTTTGACAACGTTGTCCATACCGCGACCGGAATGACCGTCTACCAGAACTACTCGGGCTGGGATATCTATCGCTCGTGGGCGGCGCTGATGGCGTTCGTCGCGCCGGACGTGATGACCGACATCGTCAAGTCGATGGTGCTCGATGGCCAGCAGGGCGGGCTCTTGCCCAAGTGGTCGCAGGAGAGCAGCGAGAACTTCGTGATGACCGGCGACCCGGGGCCGATCATCGTCGCCTCGGCGTTCGCGTTCGGGGTCCGGAGCTTCGACACCGCGGCCGCGCTGTCGCTGATGGACCGGAGCTCGAACGGCGGCACGACCCAGGGCTCCCCGATCCGCGGCCGCGAGCCCGGCTACCTGTCGCAGCACTTCATCGTCGACGATCCATCGGATTCGCTGGAGTACTCGGCGTCGGACTTCGCGATCGCGCAGTTCGCCGGGGCGCTCGGCAACACCACGCTGGCCTCGACCTACATGACCCGCGCGCAGTTCTGGCGCAACGTGTGGAGCCCCGAGTCGCAGTACATCAGCCGGCACAACCCCGACGGCACGCTGCTGTGGCCGCTCGATCCGGCGAGCAGCGCGGGCTACACCGAGGGCAACGCCGCGCAGTACACCTGGATGGTGACCTACGACTTCGCCGGCCTGATCGACCTGATGGGCGGGCCGGCGACGGCGAGCCAGCGGCTCGACCACCACTTCACCCAGGTCAACGGCGGGCTGACGACTCCGTTCTTCTACATCGGCAACGAGCCCGAGCACGGGGTGCCGTGGGCCTACAACTTCGCGCGCAACCCGGCGGGCGCGGCGCGCGCGGTCCACAAGGTCATGTCGGAGGGCTTCAACAACACGGCCGGCGGGCTGCCCGGCAACGACGACCTCGGCGCGACGTCGGCGTGGTACGTGTGGGCGGCGCTCGGCATGTATCCGGCGACCCCGGGCGCCGACACGCTCGCGCTGCACGGCCCGTCGTTCCCGTCGATCCTGATCCAGCGCACCGCCGGCAACGTCTCGATCACCGCGAGCGGCGTCAGCGCGACCAACGCGTTCGTCCAGGGCGTGACCGTCAACGGCGCCGCGACGACGCGCAGCTTCGTCCGTTACCCGGACCTCGCGGCCGGCGGATCGCTGACCTACACCATGGCCGCCAGCCCCGGGACCTGGGGCACCGGCGCGGGCGACGTGCCGCCGAGCTTCACCGCCGGCGCGGCGCCGCCGCCACCGGCGCCGGTGCTGGGCACCAACCTCGCGCGCGGCCGTGCGGTCACCGCGTCCGCCGCCTGCGCCGCCGCCGAGGCCGCGACCAACGCCGTCGACGGCAGCCTGGCCAACAACAGCAAGTGGTGCTCGGCCGCGACCGGCGCGAGCCTGCAGGTCGATCTCGGATCGGTGCAGCAGGTCGGCAGCTTCGTGGTTAAGCACGCCGGCCTGGGCGGCGAGACCACCGGCTGGAATACCGGCGCGTTCGCGATCGACACCAGCATCGACGGCACGACCTTCACCACGGTGGTCAACGTCAGCGGGTCGCGCTCGAGCCGCACGTTCCACCCGATCACGCCGCGCTCCGCGCGGTTCGTCCGGCTGCGCAGCCTGACGCCGACCAACAACGGCAACACCGCGACCCGGATCTACGAGCTCGAGGTCTACGCTCAGACCAGCGGCGCGAGCGGCGCGATCCCGTCGGGCATCGCCGGCAAGTGCGTCCACGACAGCGGCGGCTCGAGCGCCAACGGCACGCCGATCCAGCTGTCGACCTGCAACGGCTCGGCGGCCCAGCTCTGGCAGGTGCCGGGCGACGGCACGCTGCGCACCGCCGGCAAGTGCATGGACGTCACCGGGAGCGGCACCGCCAACGGCACGCCGATCCAGCTGTTCGACTGCAACGGCACCGGGGCCCAGCAGTGGAGCTGGAATTCGGCGAGCAAGGCGCTGACGAACCCGCAGTCCGGCCGCTGCCTCGACGATCCGTCGAGCTCGACGACCGACGGCACCCAGCTCCAGCTGTTCGACTGCAACGCCAGCGCGGCGCAGCAGTGGACGCTGCCGACCTGACGCGCCGGCCTCACCCGAGGCGGTGAATCACGCCTGCGGTGAGCACGGCGATGAACAGCAGGATGATCGGCGTCGCCAGGATCAGCAGCATCAGCAGGATGGCCAGGACAGTGCCCGTGGAGGGGCCGCCCGGCCACCAGCTGCGCCGCGCGGCGGCCCGGCTCGCCGCCACGAACGACTCGGCCGCGTCGCTCACGCAGAGGTCGCGCCGGGCGTCGGGCGTCAGCCAGCCGGTGAGCTCGCCGAGCTGACCCGGGTCGAGCAGGCTGACCTCGCCGCGAGCCGGGTCCGCGTGCTGCCACGCCGCGGCGTCGACCTCGAGCTGGCGCCGCAGCTGCTCGGTCCGGCCGTGGCTGTCGATCCACGCCCGCAGCGTCGGCCACGCGGTGATCAGGGACGCGTCCGCGAGCTCGATTCGCGCCCCGGCCTGCGCCTCGGGCGAGGCCTCGTCACCGTCGAGGCGCAGCAGCCCCGCCGCGGCCAGGTGGCGCACGACCTCGGCCGCCCGCGCCGGATCGCCACCGGCTCGCACCACCGCGAGCGGCTGGTGCCGGCGCGCCTCGACCCGGCCGTCGCCGAAGCTGACCAGCCGCAGCAACACCCGCCGCGCGATCGCCCGGCCGGGCTCGTCGAGCGTGGCGAGGCAAGCATCGGCACGCTCGGACAGGGTCGGGGTGGTCACGGCCACGCAGCGTACCACGGCACCGGCGACGGGCCGCAACGCCCGCGAGCCGCTCACCGGCACGTCATCGCGCCGGGTCAGCGCAGGTCGAGCACCGTGCCGTCGGGCTTCAGCGTGGCGAGCTTGTGTCCGGCGCCCGGCGGGAACGCGAGCTCGTAGCTGGGATCGGCGCCGCGGCGCGTGCGCTTGACCGCGCCGCTCGGGATCGTCCGGGGATATGCGACGGCGAACGCGCGCATCACGGTCGCGGGGATCTCGGGGAGCGTCAGCGTCTCGGCGATCGCGACGATGTCGCCACCGGCGATCTCGAGGTCGATCCGGTGCTCGCCGCGCAGCACCGTGACGCGATCGGGCGTGCACGCGACGAGGATCCCGCCCGGCAGGTCCGCGGCGATCCGCGCCGCGATCGCCGGCGCGCAGCCGGTGGCGGCCTTGGGGGCGACCGCGTTGGCGGCGCCGCGCGCGGCGGGCACATCGAGCACGATCCGCTCGTGGACGTCGGAAGGCTTCGTATACGAGCAGTAGCCGAGGACGACGTTGATGACGCCGATCAGGACCATCCCGCCGGTGACGGGGATCCAGTACCGGCGGTGCTTGCGCGAGAACGGCCGCGCGCGGTCCTTGGACACAGCCTTCGTCTAGCACACGCGGCGCGCCGGGCGCGTCACGGCGCGATCAGGCTGGCCTCGGGGCCGAGCGCGCGGGCGATCGAGGGCAGCTTGGCGAACGCCTCCTTGTCGAGCGCCTTGTCGAGCGCGTCGCGCGCGGCGATCGTGCCGGCGGCGACCAGGCGCTCGAGCGCGGTGTCCATGCCCTGCATGCCATCGCCGGTGCTCGACTGGATGAAGCTCGCGATCTGCGAGATCTTGGCCTCGCGGATCAGCGACGACAGCGCGTAGTTGCCGAGCAGGATCTCGTGGGCGGCGACCCGGCCCTTGATGTCGGCGCGGCGCAGCAGCTGCTGGGCGACGACCCCGGCGAGCGAGTCGGCGAGCAGGCCGCGGATCTGGGGCTGCTGCTCGGCGGGGAACGCGTTGACGAAGCGGTCGATCGTCGCGGCGGCCGAGTTGGTGTGGACGGTGGCGAAGATCAGGATGCCGAAGCTCGCGAGCTGGAGCGCGGCCTTCATGGTCTCGGCGCCGCGCAGCTCGCCGACCAGGATGACGTCGGCGTTCTCGCGGCCGGCGCTGCGGATCGCCTCGAGGAAGCTCGGGACGTGCTCGCCGACCTCCTTGTGGGTGACCAGGCAGCGCCGCGGCGGGTGCACGAACTCGACCGGGTCCTCGATGGTGAGGATGTGGCCGGCGCGGGTGCGGTTGATGTGATCGATCATCGCGGCCAGCGTGGTCGACTTGCCGCTGCCGGTGGGGCCGGTGACCAGGACCAGGCCGGCGCGGAGGTCGGAGAGCTTGCGGATCCCGGCGGGCACGCCGAGCGCGTCGAGCGACTGGATCTCGCTCGGGATCGCGCGGAACACCGCGCCGGGGCCGGTGGTCTTGCGCAGGTAGTTGGCGCGGAACCGCGCGCGGCTGCCGTGGGCGTGGGCGAAGTCGAGGTCGCCCGTCGCGGCGAACTGCGCGGCCTGGTCGTACGACAGGAGCGGCGCGAGCAGGGCCTCGACGTCGGCCGCCGACAGCACGCGATCGCCCTCGGGGACGAGATCGCCGCGGACCCGGAGCATCGGTGGATAGCCGACGCCCAGGTGGAGGTCGGAGCCGCCGCGCTCGAGCAGCGTGTCGAACAGCCGGGCGATCGCGGCGGCGGCGGTCATTCGCGGTCCCGCTTGCCGAACAGGCCGCGCCTGGGCTCGGGCGCCGGCGGCGGCGCCGGGTGGAGCGCGGCGGCGAGCTCCTTCTTGTTGTCGGCGTGGCGCAGCGCGACGTCCTCGGCGAGCTTGCCGGCGCGGACCAGCTCGAGCAACGAGTCGTCGAGCCGCAGCATGCCGAACGCGCGGCCGCGCTGCATCAGGTTGGGCAGCTGGAACAGCTTGTTGTCGCGGATCAGGTTGGCCAGGGCGAGGACGCCGACCAGGAGCTCGACGGCGGCGACCATGCCGGTGCCCTGGGCGTCGGGCAGGAGGCGCTGCGCGACGATCGCCTTGAGCGCCGCGCCCAGCGACGCGCGGACCTGGGACTGCTCCTCGGGCGGGAACATGTCGATCAGCCGATCGATCGTCTTGGCCGCCGACGGCGTGCTCATCGTCGCGAGCACCAGGTGGCCGGTCTCGGCCGCGGTCAGCGCGATCTCGACGGTCTCGCGATCGCGCAGCTCGCCGATCACGATCACGTCGGGGTCCTCGCGCAGCGAGGCCTTGAGCGCCGCGGCGAACGACAGCGTGTGGCGGCCGACCTCGCGCTGCGACACGACCGCGGCGTGGCGCGGGTGGACGATCTCGACCGGATCCTCGATCGTCAGGATGTGGATCGGATCGGCGCGGTTGAGCAGATCGATCAGCGCGGCGAGCGTGGTGGTCTTGCCGTGGCCGCTCGGACCGGCGATCACGACCAGGCCCTGGTGGTGCTCGACGACCTTGGCGACCGGGGCGGGCAGGCCGAGGTCGGCGAACGACGGCGGGGCCGCGACGGCGAGCCGGAACGCGCCTTTGAGCCCGCCTTGCTGGCGCGACACGTTGGTGCGCAGCCGGCCGCCGCCCGGGACGTCGACCGCGAGATCGACGTAGCCGCGCTCGGTGAGCTGCTGGCGCCGGGTCGGCCCGAGCAGCGGGATCACCAGGGCCTCGACCTCGGCGGCGGTCCGCGGCGTGGGATCGAGCGCGACCAGCTCGCCGAGGGTGCGGACCAGCACCGGGCGATTGGCGGCGACGTGGAGATCGGTCGCGTGGCGGCGCCGCGCCTCGGCGACCAGCGCGGCGAGCCCCGGGGTGACCTCGGACGGCTCGTCGACCAGCGTGGGCTCGGCGGGCGACGCGGCGTGCGGGCCGTGCGCGGCCGCGGGCGCCTTGACCGCGATCTGCGGCACGACCACCGCCGAGCCGTGCGGCGGCGTCCGGGCGGGGGTACGGCTCGCCGCCACGGGGACCGGTGACGGGCGCGCCGGAGGCTGCGGCGCCGGCCGGTGCTCGATCCGCAGCAGCACGTCACCGCCCTGGCGGATGAACTGCGCGCGCAACGCCCGGCCGTCGAGCTCGACCGGCACCGGCTCGCCGACCTGCTCGTCGGCCGGGATCAGCGGCGCGAGCTGGGTATCGCGGATCAGGTGCATCAGCTGCGGCAGCGTGACCGCCGACGTGGTCAGCGTCTGGTACGCGCTGTGGATCCGCACGGCCACGGGGCGGCCGGTGGCGACGACCAGCTCGGTCGCGCCGGGGCGATCGAGCTGGGCCAGGAGCTGGTGCAGCTGCGCGCTCACAAGAGACCCATGGTACTACGGCGGCGTGAGCCGCTGGCAGCGTTACTGGCTCGACAATGGCGGTCGCCGGTCGGTCGCGGTGGTCCGGATCGCGATCGCCACCTCAGTTTTGATGACGCTGGAACACCTCGCGACGCTGTCGACGGTGCACATCCCGGGGCCGCCCGACCTGTACCGCCCGGTTGGAATCTGGATGCTGCTCGGCCACCTCGTCCCACCCGCCGGCATGGTCACCGCACTGTGGGTGCTGGCGATCGGCGCGACGGTCCTGATGCTGGTCGGGCTGTGGTCGCGCGTGTCGACCGCGGTCAGCTTCGCCGCCGCGCTCGCGCTGGCTTCGGCGTCGTTCTCGTCGAGCGCGACCTGGTCGCACCAGTACAACGTGGTGTTCCTCGCCCAGCTCGCGTTCCTCGGCGCACGCGGCGGTGACACGCTGTCAGTCGACGCGCTGCTCCGGCGCCGGCGCGGCCTGCCACCGCTCGACGCGCCGGACGGGTACCAGTGGTCGCTGCGGCTGGTCCAGCTCGCCGTGGCGCTGATGTTCACGGGCGCCGCGTTCCACAAGATCCTGCACGGCCACTTCACGCTGCGCTGGGCGCTGTCGGACAACCTGCGCCACCAGCTGCTGGTCCGCTACGATCTTGCCGGGCTGCCGCGGCCGGCGGTCGCCGACTGGATCATCGACAACGTGTGGCGGTTCCGGACCGCGGCGGTGCTGAACCTGGTCTCGCAGGCGAGCACGAGCCTGGCCTGCATCTTCGTCCGCCGACCGCTGATCCGCGCGCTCGCCGGCGGGTTCTTCGCGCTCGAGACCGTCGCGCTCGGCCTGGTGGTCAACCTGTGGAACCTGCACTGGCTGCCGCTGGTCGCGGTGTTCGTCGACTGGGACCGGCTGTGGGACCGGCTGACCGCGCGCGTCGCTTCGCGGCCCACCTCGCGGACGGCTCCGGCGCCGATGAGCCACTTCACGATCGCGTTCGTGATCGCGTTCGTGGTCTACGACGCGGTCACCGCGCTCGTGCCCACGGCCGATCAGCGGCTCAACACCTATCCGTTCTCCGGGTTTCCGATGTTCGCGACGGTGCGCGCCCGCGCGCCGTACGACCGGCACCTGCCATACGCCGTTCCCGGCGACCACTTCGAGGCGATCTCCGACCGACCGCTCGACGCGCACGCGCAGCGCTGGATCGACCACATGAACCGGCGGCTGTACACCGTGACCGATCCGGTGGTGTTCCAGAAGCGGCTCACCGCGATCCTCGCCGATGTCCAGGCGCGGTTCCCGGCGTTCGGCATCCACGGCCTGCGCCACCACCTGACGATCTTCGAGGCGCCAGCGTACCCCACGGCCGCGCACTTCGAGGCCCACGACATCGCGGTGATGGGCGAGATCGATGCGTCCGGCGCGTTCCGCACCGTGCTGGGCAAGCTCGACGATACCGGCGTGACGCTCCGGCCGCAGCACCTCGACACCACCGGCGCCCGGCTGGTGACCTACGTCGACGACGTGCCCACCGCCCACGAGCTCGTGGCCACGCGCACCGGCGATCGCTTCGCCACCGGCCGGATCGCCGGCGACCCGCTCTGCGTCGCGGCGATCATCGACGGCACCCCGTGGCTGGTCGCGACCCGGCGGACCACGCGCTGGGAGTAGCGATCGCTCAGTCTTCGCCGAGCACGTCGGCGGCGGTCGTCGCGGTCGCCGCGCGCGCGATCCAGCGGTCCAGTCGCCGCGGATCGCGCTGGCCGCGGATCCGGTCGCGGGCAGCGCGATCGAGCGCGATGCCGCGCGCGGTGAGGATCGCGATCAGTGACTCGATCTTGCCTTCGATCTTGCCCTCGATCTTGCCCTCGGCTCTGGCTTTGGCGCGGTCTTTTCCCCGGACCTCCTCGATCACCGGGTTGCGCCGGGCGATCAGCGCCCGGGCGACCCCGTCGTCGGCCTTGGCGGCGTGGATCAGGTCATCGATCGGCAGTGGCACTTCGAGCGCCGGGTCGGCGATGTGGCCCCGCGCATCGAGCTCGGTCCAGGTGGCGCGCGCGACCGACCACTCGAGCGCGCGCGACCGCTGGACATCGATCGCGAACACGCGGCGCACACCGCGGCCGGCGAGCTTGGCGGCCTTGATCGCGGCGTCGCCGAGCGTCTGGGTGCTGACGACCTCGAAGGCGAGCTGCTCGAGCTGGCGGCCGCCGGTCTCCGGATGGCGGGCGTCCGGGTACACGCTGACGTCCGGAGCGACGTCGTCGCGGCGGGACGTCCGGGTCAAGAGGTCGGCGGCGACCTGGAACTCGGGGCCGGTATGGGCCTCGATCAGCGCGGCGATCTGCACGTGGCGCTCGCCGTGCGGTGGACCGGCGGGGGGCACGAGGACTAGCTCCCCGTCCCACATCTCGTAACGCGTCTCCGGAACGACGAGGCGATCGTCGATGTCGGGGAGCTCGGCGTCCACGCGAGGCGCGGAGGAAGGCATGCGGCAGCATACCTTGGCCGGAGCGCGCCGTGGAGCGCAGCTCTGAACACGCGTGGCGAGATCATGCCCGGGCGGAGAGCACACGCCGCGCCATGGCCAAGCCAGCGAGATCACATCCGGGGCTGTCCGGGTTCCGGCCGGATCTCGGACAGGCGTCCGAGATTCGGACAAAAACCGGACGGCGGGACAGTGGACAGCGCCAGACAGCGTCGCTGCTGCCCGGCGCTCCAGGCTCGGCCGGGTCGGGGATCCTAGAACTGGACCTTCTTGTCGCCTTCCCACGCCAGTGCCTCGTCGCCTGCGGCCTCGAAGTCGCGCGCGAGCTTGAGCAGCAGGTCGCGCTCCGACGAATCCGCGATCCCGGCGGGCAGGTGGAGCGTGTTGTCCGGCGGCGGCATCTCGTTGGTCTCGAGCTGGGTGACGATGTCGTGGCGGCCGGCGAGCGCCTGGTTGGGGTAGACGAAGAACTCCAGCTGCGCGGATTCGCCCTGGTTGTCGGGCGCGTGGCAGGCCTGGCAGTTATGCTGCCGCATTGTCCCCTCGAGCGCGCGGTACGTGTCGTTGAGCTGCGCCGCGTAGGGGTTGTCCTTCGACAGCAGGTAGTCGTAGAGCGACACGTACGGCATCTGCACGCCGGCCCGCTGCCAGCGCCACAGGCCGTCCCATCCGTGCGCCACCTTCGGACGCGAGGTGTCCTGCTCCGTGGAGCGCAGCGCGCCGGGGATCACGCCGTCCTGGATGACGAAGTGGATCGTCGTCGCGTAGTTGTAGGCGTCCCACTTCTTCTCGCTGTGCCAGAACGGATACGGATACGCGCCGGTCGACATCGCGCCGCGGAACCTGACCGGCATGTGGAGCACCGTGGTGTCGGCGATCTGCTCGATCGTGTAGTCGCTGCTGAACATGAACATCGACAGGTACATCCGGCGCCACACCCGGGCGTTGAACTTGTTGGTCTTGGTCTCGAGGTGGTAGCCGCCGCCCGCGGGCTGGCCGCCCCAGATGAACGGCTCGCGCATCGCGTGGCGCAGCCCGGCGAAGTCGGTGAGCTTGGCGGCGCACTGGTTGCGAGCGGCCTCGTCGGCCGGGTTGTCGCCTTCCGGGCACGCCTCCGCCAGCCCCTTCGCGATCGACATCGCGAGCGCGACATCGCGATCCGCGGGCTTGGTCGTGCACGCGGCGGCCAGCGCGACGGTGACCATCGTGTACGTGAGCTTCATCGGCAGCCTACCTGGTGAACAGCGTGACGAGGGTGAGCGCGTTGGCGTCGACCGTGAACGTGCCGGGCCAGATGATGTCGTCGATCGCGTACGGCGGCTCGACCTGCGTGACGCCGCGCAGCGCGAGCTGCATGATCGAGACGTGCGGCTGCACGCCGAGCGCCCAGGCGTACGACTCATCGCCCTGCACGCCCTGCACGCCCTGCACGACCGCCGCCATCGACGGGTCCGGATCGGCCATCCCGGGGCTCGTCGCCGGGTACATCACGCGGCCAAGGCTGGGCGTGAGCTCGACCGTGGCACCCCCGACGCTGCCGGAGCCCGACAGCGACTTGAGCGCGACCGCGACCACGCCGCCCGAGGGGTTCCCGCCCATCGCGACCAGGGTCTTGAAGTGGTCGCCGGTGACCATCGCGATCTCCACCGCCGCGTTCGCGCCCGGCGAGACCATGAACTGCTGCAGCAGGGTCGGCGCCATGTTCGGCGCGGTCGCGGCGAGCGTCAGGGTCGTGTTCGCCGGGACGTCGAGGGTGAAGGTGCCCGTGCTGTCCGCCGTGGCGTGCTCACCGGAGGCGCGCACGGCCACCGTCGCACCGGCGATCGCGACACCGTGGGTGTCCACGATGTGGCCCGTGACGGTCGCCCGGTCGCTCCCGATGGTCGGCGATTCCGGCGCCGGCTGGGGCGCAAGGTCGTCTGCACAAGCGGTGAGCGAGGCGACGACCACGACAAAGCCTGCGATGCGATGAAAATTGCTCATGGAGAGAAGTCCTGTGTGCTGCGAGACGCCGTTTGGATGCTCGCGGCTTGTGCACGGACAATGCCGAAGTCAGGATCGTCGACCTGCCGGCCATGGCGAGCCGGCAGATCACGATGCATGTCAGGGGCTTCCATGAGCCGCTGACCGTCGCCGGCGCGTTCGCGCGCCCGCGAGCGGCGGGTCGAACCCCGTCCATCCTCCCGTGGGTCGAGGGCGTCGTGATCGCTGCGATCGCTGCGATCGCTGCGATCCCCACCCGCGTTCCACGCGCTCGTACATCGCCCCTCGCCTTCGCGCCTAAATGCCCTCAACCTCACGCCCAACCGTCTGTGCCACGGGCTTCAGCAGGGACGTCGATCGCGCCGCGAACGACGGCCGGCACCTCGGCCGGCACCTCGGCGCCGACCGCGTCACCGCAAATGTCCGGGGGGAACGCCGGATGTCCAGGGGCCGGTCGGCCGCCCGGGCGCGTCACGGCGGCGAGTGGCGGCTGCCCAGGCACGGCCGTGTACCGGTGAGTCCGCACTGTCATGGCCGTGGGGCAGGGGCCACCTGCAGTATCCTGAGGGGGGGCCTTGGCGAGTCTGGACCGAGCCGCCCTTCCTCGGAGCCGTGACCAGCATTCGCTTCCCGACCTCGTTCGCCGACTTCGAGGCCCGCACCGTGCCCGGTGTCGTGTGCGAGCTCGACGGTACGGTCGTCGCGCTGAACGCGGCGGGGGCGCAGGTGCTCGCTCGCCCGGTGTCCGCGGTGATCGGGCGCAAGGCCTGGGAGTTCGCGCCCGGGCTCGAGCACGTCTGGGTCGAGCGGATCAAGGTCCTCGCCGCGACCGGGCCCGGGACCTCGGTGGTGGCGGTCGCGACCGCCGCGGGCGCGCGCGCGATCGAGCACGCCGTGGCGGTCTGCGAGCTCGACGGGCGGACGTACCTCGTCGCGTTCGCGACCGGCGTCAAGCCGATCGTCTAGCCCGGTGACTACGGCCGCGGCGCGCCCGGGCCGGCCGGCGCATCGACATTGATCGCACCAAGATCGACGGTCTTGCCCGCCGCGAGCGCGATGCCGCGCCGGGTGAACGGCTGCGGCGGCCGCATCACGATCAGCACGCAGGTGCCGGCGCGATGCTCGAGCCGGAAGCTGCCGTCGGGGCCGGTGGTGGGCGGCGGGCCCTCGAGCTGGACCTGGAGCCGGCCGTCGCCGGTGTCGGGCACGAGCGCGACCGGCATTCCGGCGAGCGGCTGGCCCGCGGCGTCGACCAGCTTGCCGGTCACGACGGCGTTGCTGGCGAGGGTGATCGCGACGGTGGCCGGCGCCTCGGCGGTCACGTCGATCGTGGCCTGGCCGTTGCCCTCGCTCGACTGGACGCGCACGGTGTAGCGCCCCGGGTCGACGCGGCCGAAGCTGAACCTGCCGTCGGTGAAGCTGCGCTGCGCGCGGGTCGGGCCGTCGAGCTCGACCGAGAACAGCGCCGCCGGGCCGGTCGGGCCGGTGACGGTGCCCGAGAGCGCGGTGACCGGCAGCGCGCGGAGGTCGACCGTGGCGTCGGGCCGGACGTCGCCGGCGCGGGCGCGCAGCTGGCCGCGCTGGGCCTCGGCCAGGACGGAGTAGGTCGCCGGCGGCAGGCCGCGGATCGCGTAGTGGCCCTGGGCGTCGGTCAGCGCGGGCGGCAACGTGGCGTCGGCGCCGCCGCCGTCGCGGTTGTCGACCACCATCGTCCGCGACGCGGGCTGGCCGCGGTCGTCGTCGCCGGGCCGGCCGGCGAGCATCGCCATCACGTCCTGCTGCACCGAGACCCAGGCATCGACCAGCGGCTTGCCGTCGGGGCCGGTCACGGTGCCCGAGATGACCCCGGTCGGGCGATCGATCGCGAGGTCGACGCCGGTCTTGTGCTCGGCCGCCGCGAGCTCGACGCCCGGCGGCTTGCCGCGCAACCGGAGCGGCCGGCCGCGATCGAGCGCGCCGAGCCGGTACGAGCCGGGCGCCAGGCCGACCAGGGTGTAGGCGCCGGCGGCGTCGGTCAGGCCCTGCACGCCGCTGGTGATCGCGCCGTTGCGGATCGTCGTGCGCTCGCCCTGCGAGACGTCGCTGGCGACCACGCCGGCACCGGCGACTGGCTTGCCGTCGCCGTCGACGACCCGGCCGGCGATCGATCCGCCGGGCGTGACACGGAGGATCACCTCGGGCATGCCGGCGGCGATCTGGACGTCGCTGGTGCCCTGGTCGCCGCTCGCACACCGCGCGGTCAGCCGGGCGGGGCCGCCAGCGATCGGGCCGAGCTGGAACTCGCCGTCCGCGGCGGTCGCGGTGGTCGAAGCGGCCGAGCCGCCCGGCGCGAGCATCATCATCCCGGCGCGCTCGTCGAGCGCCTGCTGGACATCGCAGACCTGGCGCGGTTCGACGTGGCCGCGCAGCGCCAGGCCGCGCCGGACGGTGACGACCACGCCGTCGACATCCTTGTCGGCGACGGCGACGCGCACGGTCCCCGCCGGCACGTAGCCATCGCCGCGCGCGGTCACCGAGTAGCTGCCCGGGACCAGGCCCTCGAGGGTGAACCCGCCCGCGGCGTCGGCCTGGGCGTCGGCGCCCTCGGCGCGCGCGATCGCGCGGACCTGGACGCCCGACGCCGGAGCGCCGGTGTCGTCGATGACCCGGCCGCGAACCACCGCCCCGTCGCCGATCAGGAGCTCGATGTCGCTGACCTGCTCGGCGACGCCGACGCCGACCACGGTCGGCTGCCGGGCGTGGCGCGCGTGATCGCTGGCGCCCAGGCCCCACGCGCCGGGCCGCAGGCCGCCGATCCGGAACCGGCCGTCGGCGCCGGAGGTCGCGCGGTGGGCAACGGTCTCGGCGAGCAGCATCGCGGGGCTGTCGCGCCGCGCCACCACGCGCGCGCCGGCGACCGGCTCGCGGGTGCGCTCGTCGCGGACGATGCCCTCGATGACGCCGCCGGGGACCAGCGCGAAGTCGACCACGGCGCCGGCGGGGCCGAGCTCGACGCGGCGCGACTGGGGGGCGTAGTCGGGGCTCGACGCGGCGACCAGCAGCGCGCCGTCGGCCACGGTCATCCGGTACGTGCCGTCGGCGCCGCTGACCACGGTCGCCACCGCGTCGCCGGGCTCGGCGAGGCTGCTCAGCCGCGCCGCGTCGATCCGCGCCCCGGCGATCGGCCCGCCGGTCGCATCCGACACCGTCCCGCGCAGCGTCCGACCGCCGGCGACGAGCCGGATCGCGACCCGGTCATCGGCGCCGGCCGCGAGCGCGTGGACCGGGAGCGCGGCCGGCATGTGGTCGGTGGCCGAGGCGCTGATCCGCCAGCGGCCGGGCTCGAGCCGATCGGCGTGCGCGAGGCCCTCGCGATCCGTGGTGATCGCGACGACCTCGCCGCCGGCGGGCGCGAGCCGCACCGTGGCTCCGGCGAGCGGCCCGTGGTCGTCGGTCACGGCGACGGTGAGGCTGGCCGTCTCGCCCGGTGCGCTGCGCTGCGTGATGGGCCGCGCCGACCCGCGCTGCTCCTGCATCACCGTGCTGGTCGCCGGCTCGCTCGTCCGGTGCCGCCACCACCACACACCGGCGACCGCCGCGAGCAGGACCACGACGATGCCGAAGCGGGTCGCGAGCCGTGGCTCGCCTGGGGTGGGCATGCGCCGTCAACTGGACGCGACGCTCCCGCCATTCCCGCGGACGCTTGCTCAGGCGCGCGGGTGAATTCCGACGATCACCTTGGCGACGATGTGGTCGACATCGCCCCAGCCGTAGCCGGCGCCGAGGTTGAGGTCCCACCAGCCGCCGCCGAGGTCGATCACGCCGAACAGCCGGCTGGCGTGCTCGCTGCCCAGATCGTCGAGCGGCCCGAACGCGCCGTAGGCCTCGGCGCCGATCGCGACCCGCTCGGTCAGCCGGAGCTCGAGCTTGGCGGCCGGCTCGAGCTGCGGATGGCCGGCGGCGTCGCCCCGGAGATCCACGGTGAGGATCGGGTTGAACGCCGCGTACAGCCGTCCGGTCGTCAGATCGATGATCGGCCGGATCTCGCCGCCCCAGACCTGAGGCTCGAACCGCGACGGCACCACCGACAGCTCGCCGTTGATCGCCAGGCCGATGTGATCGTCCCAGGCGCGCTGCGGGAGGCGCAGCTTGAGCCGCAGCTTGACGCCGGCGTAGGCCAGGTCGCCGGACGCGGTGAGCGCGGTCTGGAAGTAGCCGCCGAGCTCGGCCCACGCGGTGAGCCCGTAGTGTGGCTCGAACGTCAGGTGGGTCTCGTCCGTCGCGCGATCGATGACGTGCTGGTTCAGGTGGAGCTCGATCCCGGGCTCGCCGCGCGCCGCGGTGAGCGTGTCGTAGACCTGGATCTCGAACGCATCCTGCGCGCGCGCGACCGCGGGGACCATGATCAAGGCTGCGGCGAGCGCACGGGCGGTGAGCACGGCGGCACCATAACACCGGCGGCGCCGCGACCCGCCGTGGTCGCGCGGCTTCAGCCGAGCAGGCGTGCGAGGTCGGGCGGCAGCGGCGCCTCGGCGGTGACGACGCTGCCGTCCGGATGCGGGAAGCGGACGCGGGCGGCGTGGAGCGCGTGGCGCGGCAGGACGAACCGCCGCGCCAGCTCGGCGACCAGGCCGTCGTTGCAGAACTGCAGGAACGCGTCGTCGCCGTGGGCGTAGAGCTTGTCGCCGACGATCGGGAACCCGACGGCGGCGAGGTGGGCGCGGATCTGGTGCTGGCGCCCGGTCAGGAGCGTGCAGCGGACCAGCGCGTACTCCGCGGTCCGGCGCTCGACGCGGACCCGGGTCGCCGACGGCAGGCCGCCGGGGCCGGCGAGCATGCGGACGTGGATCAGCTTGGTCGGATCGCCGGGCTGCGCGACGCGCAGCGGCAGGTCGATCGTGTGCTCGGTGTCCCACGGCGGCTGACCGTGCACCACCGCGACGTACTGCTTCTGCACCCGGTCCTTGGTCGCGAACTGGTGCTTGATCGCGGCGGCGGCGGCACGGTCGCGCGCGACCACCAGGCAGCCCGAGGTCTCGCGATCGAGGCGGTGGCAGATCTGGAGCTCGGGCTGGCCGGGGAAGCGCTCGCCGAGCACGCGGGTCAGGGTGTTGAAGTAGAACTTCGCCGAGGCGTGGACCGGCAGGCCGGCCGGCTTGTCGACGACGTAGAGCCGCGGATCGGTGACCAGGACGCCGAAGTGGCGCGGGCAGGGCGGCTCGGGCTGCGCGGCGCGGCGCAGCACGTAGTGGTCGCCGGCGGCGACGATCGTGGCGGGCTTGGGCGCGTGGCCGTCGGTGCGGCGGAGCTGGTCGGTGATGATGCCCTGGATCCGCGTGCGCGACAGCCGCGGGATCTGGGTCTTGACGAAGTGATCGAGCCGGAGGCCGGCGAGCTCGGGGGGGACCACCAGGTGGCGCTCGATGATCCGCGGCGAGCCGTCGGGGTGGAGGTGCGCGCGCAGCCCCCAGTCGAGCGCCGGGTCGGCGCCGGGCGGCAGGGTGAACACGTCGACGGCCGCGGGCTCGACGTCGTCACCCGGGTCCGGGGCGAGCTCGGGGTCGGCGTCGGGCTCGGGGTCAGGCTCGGGCTCGGGCTCGGGCTCGGCCAGGCGGAGCTGTGATCGCCGCGCGCCGGGGTCGCCCGCGGGCGGCGTCCTCACGTCAGTCCGCGTCATCGCTGTCGTCGGCGCCGGCGGCCTCGATGTCGTACTTCTTCATCAGCTTGCGGAAGTACTTGCGATCGATGTCGGCGGCGCGCGCAGCGTGCGAGATGTTGCCGTTGTTGCGCCGGAGCAGCTGCAGGATGTAGTCGCGCTCGAACGAGGCGACCCAGCGCTCCTTGGCGTCCTTGAACGTGACGCCCTCGGCGAGCAGCTCGTCGGGCGGCGCCGGGGCCGGCGTGTTCGGGTTCATCGACACCACCGGCCCGGATGGCGGGCCCATCGGCACCGTCGGGGCGCGGCGCGGCACGACCTCGCGCGGCGGCGGCGTCTTGGCGCTGCGGATGTAGTCGGGCAGATCGGACAGCTGGATCAGATCGTTGTCGCAGAACGACACCGCGCGCTCGACCACGTTGACCAGCTCGCGGACGTTGCCGGGCCAGGGATAGGCCTGCAGCGACGACAGCGCCTCGCGCGATACGCCGCGCACCGCGGGCGCGTTGGGCTTGCGGTTGAACGCGCCGTGCTCGAGGAAGTGCTGGATCAGGACCGGGACGTCGTCGATCCGGTCGCGCAGCGACGGGAGGTGGAGCCGGACCACGCTGAGCCGGTAGAACAGGTCCTGGCGGAACCGGCCGGCGCGGACCTCGTCCTCGAGGTTGCGGTTGGTCGCCGCGATGATCCGGACGTCGACCTTGGCGGCCTTGGCCGAGCCGACCCGGCGGACCTCGCGCTGCTCGAGCGCGCGGAGCAGCTTGGGCTGGAGATCGATCGGCAGCTCGCCGAGCTCGTCGAGGAACAGCGTGCCGCCGTCGGCCTGCTCGAACAGACCCTGGCGGGTCATCACCGCGCCGGTGAAGCTGCCCTTCTCGTGGCCGAACAGCTCGCTCTCGATCAGGTTGGGCGGCACGGCGCCGCAGTCGAACACCACGAGGTCGTTGCGCGACCGCGGCGACAGCGAGTGGATCGCCTGGGCGACGACCTCCTTGCCGGTGCCGGTCTCGCCGTCGATCACGACCGTGGTCGCGGTCGGCGCGATCTTCTCGATGATCGAGTAGATCTCGCGCATCCGCGGGTTGCCGCCGATCAGCCCGGCGCAGCGGTCCGACGGCGACGGGACGATCTCGACCTCCTCCTCGCGCGCGTTGAACCGCAGCTGGCTCTGGCCGACCGAGACGATCGATCCGGGCTTGAGGAACGCCTCGCGGATCCGGACCTTGTTGATGAAGGTGCCGTTGGTCGAGCGCTGGTCGAGCAGGACGTAGCCGTTGTCCTCCTGAGTGATCCGGCAGTGGTAGCGCGACACCGTGTCGTCGCCGAGCACGACGTCGTTGTCCTCCATCGAGCCGATCCGGATCTCCTCCTTGTCGAAGGTCCACTCTTGGTTCGGATCGTCCACCGCCTGCAGCATGCAGCGACGCACGTGCAGCGTCGGACCGCGGTCGAGATAACTGACTTTGGTCGGCGGTACGAAGTCTGGAAACTTCTTCATGACCTGCGCCGTCGCCACCATCATATCCCCAAACCGCGGCGTGGTGCCGGCCCGCCGGTGGGTTCTGGGGGGATCAGCGGTCGGCGGCGTGGGTCGCGACCGGAGTGATCCCGCGGGTCTCTTGCCCCCGGCGCACCCGGCGCTCGACCACGACCTCGTCGATCGGCGCCGTCGCGCGTCGCGCCTCGGACGCGGCGAGCGGACGGCGGTGGTGGGGCGTGAAGAAGTTCGGGCCGGCGAGCACCGGCAGGGCGAGCCCACCGACCACCACCAGCACGGTGGCGCGGGCGACGCGTCGAAGGGAGGGCATGCTCACCTCCCGCACAGCCACGTGTGCTCCGCCAGCGGGGCGGTGGGCGCGTCCGCGCTGGCGTGGCGCGCCATGGCGTCGGTCAGCGGAGCGGCCGCGAACGTGGGAGCCTGGAACTGATCGGCGAGCGCGGGGCCGAGCGCGAGGAATGCGATCAAGAGGATGGGCTTCATGCAGCGAAGATCAGCATCGCGCATGCCACATCGCCCGACCGTGCGTCGCCGCCCGCGGGGCACGTGCGCGCACGCGGGCATGTCGCGTGCACGATGGTCCGGACATGTCGCTTGCCCCTCCGCGGCGGACGCACGCTTCTGGGTCGTCGGCGGAGGCGCCGGGCGCACAGTCGTTCTTGCCGGCCGAACGCACCCTGGAGGCGCTGCGCGCTGCGGTCCCGACGTGCCGCGGCTGCCCGCTGTATCGCGAAGCGACCCAGGCCGTGTTCGGAGAAGGCGACGAGCGCGCGCGCGTGATGCTGATCGGCGAGCAGCCCGGCGATTCGGAAGATCTCGCGGGCCGGCCGTTCGTCGGGCCGGCGGGCCGCGTGCTCGACGAAGCGCTCGCGGGCGCCGGGATCCCGCGCGGCGAGGTCTACGTGACCAACGTGGTCAAGCACTTCAAGTTCACGCGCCGCGGCAAGCGCCGGATCCACGACAAGCCGACGCAGTACGAGGTCAGCGCGTGCCGGCCGTGGCTGGCGAACGAGCTCGCGCTGGTCGCGCCCGAGATCGTCGTCGTGCTCGGCGCCACCGCGGCGCAGTCGCTGCTCGGCCGTACGTTCCGGGTCACCAAGGAGCGCGGGATCGAGCGCACGACCGCGCTGGCGCCGCACACGTTCGCGACCGTGCACCCGGCGTCCGTGCTGCGCGCGCCCGACGAGGAGCTGCGCGAGCAGGCGCGCCAGGCGTTCTACGCCGACATGCGCGTGGTCGGGGAGTGCTATCGCCGGCTCACGAACGGCGCCGGCGTCGCGCACGCCTCGCGAGGATGACGCCGCCCGCGCCCGCGACCAGTGCGCCGGCCGCCGCGGCGAGGGCGCCGAGCGATCCACCGCCGGGCGTCGCGCCTGGGCGGCACGCAGCGTCGGACGCGACCACGGCCGTGGCTCCGGCGGTGAAGCCGAGCTCGATGCCGCCCTCGGGGCCAGCGGCGCCGAGCACCGGCGTCGGGCCGATGATCGTGTAGTCGATGCCCGGCGCCGTGTCGTCGCCGACCCGCGCGCGGTCGAGCTTCACGCCGGGGCTGTCCTCGAACCGGATCTGGGTCTCGCCGGGACGCGCGAGCTGGAAGCGGTCGCGAATCAGCACCTGGTGCGTGCCGCGCGGCCGGGCCAGGCAGATCGACGCGACCAGGTCGATCGAGAACGTGCCGGCCGCGGTCCGCGGCGTGCCGAGCCCGACGACGACCTGCGACCACGCGACCGGCCACGGCGCGCCGTCGACGGTGACCTCGAGCGCCGCCGCGAGCTCGTGGGCGATCCGGTCGCCGAACGCGCCGCTCTCGGCGTCGTCGATCGCGCCGTCGTGGTTGGCGTCGAGCGTACGCCGCAGCTCGGCCCCCGGGATCTCGCCGTAGAACACCGTGTAGGCCAGGCGCACGCGATCGCCCAGCGGCGTCAGCTTGAGGTAGCGGTTGTTGTCCGACGTCGACGGCGCGACGTGCGCCGAGGCGAGGCCGGCCAGGCCGGCGAGGCCACCGAGCCCAACGACGAACGCGATCGCCGGTACGGGGACCCGCCGCATGGCCGCATCGTGCCACGCTCCGGGCCACGCCGCCGGGCCACGCCGCCGGGCCACGCTCCGGCCCACGTCGCCGGGCCGCGCGGCGAGTCACGCCGCCGGTGGCGTTCGGGTCACGCGCTGGCCCGGCGCCGGCCGCGCGCCCCCGGCGGTTGACCGGCCGGATCCGCCGTGGTTAGGTCCCCGTGCCGTGAGTCTGCCGCTGCTACTGGCGTCGGCGTCGCCGCGCCGCCGCGAGCTGCTCGAGCGCATCGGCGTCGCGATCGAGGTCCACCCCGCCGACGTGGACGAGCGCGCCCAGGACGGCGAGGCGCCCGAGGCGTACGTCGCCCGGATCGCGCGGGCCAAGGCGATCGCGATCGCCCGGCGCAGCGACCTCTGGGTCCTGGCCGCCGACACCACGGTCACGCTCGACGGCGCGATCCTCGGCAAGGCCGAGAGCCCCGAGGAGGCCACCAGGATGCTGCGCTGGCTGTCCGGGCGCACTCACCAGGTGCTCACGGCGTTCGTGCTGGTCGGCGAGCGCGACGGCCGGAGCTGCGTGCGCGAGGGACTGGTGTCGTCGGACGTCGCGATGGTGGACCTCGACGCGCCGACCCTGGCCGACTACGTCGCGAGCGGCGAGTGGCGCGGCAAGGCCGGCGCCTACGCGATCCAGGGCATCGGCGCGGCCCTGGTCCGAGAGGTCCGCGGCTCGGTCACCAATGTTGTCGGGCTGCCGCTCGCCGAGGTGGTCGCGGCGCTGCGCGAGGTCGGCGCGCCGCAGCCCCGGCTCGCCGCGGGGATTCCGGCATGACCGTCGCCGAGCGCTGGCACACGATCACCGGGCGCGTCGCCGCCGCCTGCGAGCGCGCCGGGCGCTCCCCCGCCGAGGTCACCGTGATCGCGGTGTCCAAGACCCATCCGGCCGACGCCATCCGCGCCGCGTGCGCCGCCGGTGCCCGCGATTTCGGCGAGAACTACGTCCAGGAGCTGGTCGCCAAGGCCGCCGAGCTCACGGCCGCGCCGCCGGCCTACGAAATTCGCTGGCACTTCATCGGCCGACTGCAGCGCAACAAGGCCCGCCTGGTCGCCGGCCGGGTCGCCCTGGTCCATGCCGTCGACAGCGTCGAGCTCGCCGAGGAGCTCGGCAAGCGCGCCGGCGGCGCCGTCCAGCCGATCCTGCTCGCGGTCAACCTCGCCGGCGAGGCCACCAAGGGCGGGATCACCGCCGAGGCCGCGCCGGCCCTCGCCCGGTCGCTCGCGGCCGTCGCCGGCACCTCGCTCGACGGCCTCATGACCATGCCGCCGCCCGCCGATGATCCCGAGGCCAGCCGGCCGTACTTCATGGCGCTGCGCGCGCTGCGCGACCGGCTCGCCGACGAGCTCGGCCGCCCGCTGCCCGTGTTGTCGATGGGCATGAGCCACGACTTCGAGGTCGCCATCGCCTGCGGCGCCACGCACGTCCGCATCGGCACCGCGATCTTCGGCAGCCGCGGCTGAGTCGCCGCGCGCCGGCCCACACGTGGCGCAGCGGCGGGCGGTGTGGGCGAGGCAGTCGCGAGCCGCGTGCAACCCGGGTGTGCAAGTCACGTCCGGCAGTGAGGTGTCGGCGTCGTGTGGGCGGCGATCGACGACGAATCGAGCGCCGCATCGGCGACTGTCCCGGGCGACTGTCCCGGATGTGTGCACGTGAGGTCGAGCCTGCGGCCATCGCGCACTGGCCTTGCTCTCACGCTCCCCGACGCGCGGCGAACCGCGGGCGGGTCTACCATCGAGGCGTCACGCGCGGAGGCAGACGATGTCACGTACCTCGACCTGTCGGGTGTCGTGGGTGTCGGTGTCGCGGATCGCAGCTCCCCGTTGTTGTCCCCGCGCGATGTTCGCGCGGCACCGGCGTGCGCGCTGGCGCCCGCTGATCCGCGGCTCCGACGCGCGCCGCGTCCACCGCGCGGTCGATCGCCTGCTCGCCGCGCCGCGCGTGCGTGGCGCTTCGCTGTCGTCGGGCCAGGCCGGCGTCGCGCTCGCGCTCCATGGGCTCGCGGCGGCGCGCGACGACGACCGTGCCGCCCGCGCGGCGCGTGCGCGCATGGATCGCGCGATCGCGGCGATGGCGCGCGATCGGATGTCGCCCTGGCTGTTCGACGGCTTCGCCGGCATCGCGTGGGTCGCGCATCACCTGTTCGGCGATGGCGCCGCCGAGATCGACGCAGTGATCGCGCGCGCCGCACGCGTTCGCTCGGCCCCGCACGAGCTGTGCGGCGGCATCGCCGGCCTCGGCGTCTACGCCCTCGCGCGCCCGCGCGCCGGCCTGTCCGGCGTGCTGGCCAGCCTCCGCGGCTCCGCCGTGCGCGACGCCGACGGCCTCGCCTGGGAGACCCCGGTGGCGCTCCTGCCGCCCGGCGCGGTCCCGCCCGG